>JAJZEG010000342.1 GCA_021828605.1 Pseudomonadota bacterium
CGGGCGTTTGTGGCGGGTGGGGGTAATTACTGCGCGCCGGGTCAATTAGTGGGGGATTTTTTGGCGGGGAGGGCTTCCACCGGGTTTGGCGCGGTGCTGCCATCCTATCGGCCCGGGGTGACGCCGACCGATTTGGCGCCGTGTCTGCCTGAGTTTGTAGTGCGGGCGATGCGCGAGGCGTTGCCCGCTTTTGGCCGGTCGATCCCCGGATTTGATTGCGCGGATGCGGTGCTGACCGGGGTGGAGACGCGCACCTCGGCGCCGATTAGGATTACGCGCGGGAGTGATGGGCAGAGTGTGAACACGCGGGGCCTGTTTCCAGCGGGCGAGGGGGCGGGTTATGCGGGCGGGATTCTCTCAGCGGGGGTTGATGGGATCAAGGCGGCGGAGGCGGTGGCGCGCTGCCTGGCGGGTGGTTGACAATGATCGGCTAATCCTGTCGGGTTGTTAGGAAGGGAAATTTGAAATGACGGTGTGTTTTGCTGATATTGTGGATTATCCGGATGATGCGGCGTTGCCGCCTTTGGATCGGCGTGGGATTGACGCGGCGGGGTTGAGTGCTGATCAGCGCGCCTGGAGCCGCGATGGGGTTTTGCTCAAGCGGAAATTCATTCCCGATGATTTGCTCGATGCGTATATTGAGCGGCGTGCTGCTTATCGGCCGGGGACGCGCGATCATAAAGTCGGTTGGCTGCATGGGCATTGTTATTTGGGGGTGCCCGCATTGCGGGCGGTGGCGCTGTATCCGCCGCTGATGGATGTGCTCGAAGCGTTGATTGGCGAGGAGATGATTTTTCATTTGGCGCTGACCGGCTGGACCACCACCGGGCGCGAATGGCATCAGGATGATTATTTGAACCCGGATTTTGTCAATACTTGGTATGCGGCGGTGTGGATCGCGCTGGAGGATATCGACCCGGAGAGCGGGCCGTTCGAGTATTTGCCGGGGTCGCATCGCTGGGGTCTGTTGCGCGGCGAGAAAATTCGCGGGTTTTTGACCGATGAGGAGCGGGCGCGGCGCGAGACGGCGACTGGGATTAATCAATGGCCGAAATATGCCGAACGGTTTGTGACGCCCGCGATTGATGCGCAAATTGCGGAATCCGGGCTGCCGATTGTGCCGTTCCTCGGGCAGAAGGGCGATGTGCTGATTTGGCATAGTCGGTTGATGCATCGCGGCTCGCGCCGTAAATCCGACATTCCGCGCCGGTCGTTGATTACGCATTATTCGGGGATTGAGCATCGGCCTGACATGTTGTTAAAGGCGCGCGATGAGAATGGTCGGGCCTATGCGGTGTTTGATATGCCACCGGATATTGATTAGAAGATATTATTACGATTACGCAACGAATTAGATGTGAAAAGATGGGCACGAAAATCAGGGTTTTTTGAAATAGGCGGCGAAAAGCGGTTGAAACGCGGCGACCGGTGCCGGGCTGTTGAGGATGGGTTCGGGCGTGAGGTTCGTTGCGGCGGCTGGCGCAGGATTGGCGCTGGCGGGCCATGCGGCTGGGTGGCTGGTGGTATTGGGGCGCGGGCGTTTGATGCCGAGCATGCGGCAGAGCCCGTGCAGATGGCGACCGAGATCGGGATGTTCGGTGAGCAGGCCGATGAAATCTGGCGTGTGCAAATGGCGTTCGAGTTGAAATGCGTAGCCGCCGAGTTGACCGCCGGGCAGCAGGCGGCAGAGCCAGCCATGGGTTTTGGGCGGAGTGAAAGGCTGGCGTGAGATACGCGGCGTTGCTGCAAGTCGGGTCGGGCGCGGTTTTGCGGGGCGCGGGGGCGGGCAACGATCAGGATGGATGGTGAAATAGAGGAAATTATCGGCGAGGCGGCGGAAACGGCGGAGCAAAAAGGCGACGACAGGCGCTGCCAGGCCAGCACTTTCGAGCTGGTCTAACAAAGCGCGCTCCAGCGCGTCGAACAGACGACGCAGCAGGCCGAGCGGGGTGAGGGTGGTTGTGGTGGACATTGACGCTGTTTAAGCATGGAGGGGGCGAGCTGCGCAAGAAAAATGTTAGTTTCGCTCCTAACATCGTCTGACCGCGCTATGCGGGTTCGATCACGAAGAGGGTTTGGCCAAACTCCACCAATTCACCATCGCGCGCGCAAATTTCACGCACCATCCCTGCGACCGGCGCGAAAATTGTTGTGTACAGCTTCATCACCTCGATCAGACATAATTTATCGCCCGCCGCCACCTGACTGCCTGGTTGCACGAAAGCGGGCTCGCCGGGGGCGGGTGCGGTGTAGAACATGCCAATCATCGGCGCTTCGACCGGGTGATGACCGGTGGGGATGGGTGGCGCAGGGGACTGGCTTGGTGGGGCAGGCGCTGTTTGCCCTTGGTTTGGCGCCACACGCGGCGCCGGACTCGGCCCCGGACTTTGGGCCACGCTCGGCGCGGCACTCACCGGCGGCCCGCCAGCGCCGTGCCGACGGAGCGTAAGCTTCACTTCAGCCGTATCGAGCACAAATTCAGCGCAGGACGAGCTATCGATGATGCGAACTAGTTCAGCGACGTCTTCGTATCGCAACATGGGCAAATTTCCTCCGGTCAACTGTTTTTTATCAAACAACAATATAAATCATCTTGCAAGATGAATTTTTTCAGAATAGCGTGCTTTCTGGACGACAAGACTGTGACGCACCGCGCCAGACCTGAAACTCACACTGGACTCCCGCGAATTCGACGGTTCAGGGGCCTGCTGACCTCAGAAATTGACCGTTGATTTTCGGGCGTAAAGGTTGATCGGGCGTAAAGGTTGATCGGGCGTAAGGACTGGGGCGTTTCCAAGCATAGAGACCAAAGGGAGCGAAAATTTGATTCGGGTTTTTATTGCCAATCGGGGTGAGATTGCGCTTCGCGCGGTCAAAGTGTGTCGGGCGCTCGGCTTGGAGACGGTTGCGGCTTTTACGCCGCCGGATTGTGCAGCGCCGCATGTTTGGGCCGCCGATCATGCCGTTTGCATTGGTCCTGCCGCTGCCACGCACAGTTATTTGAACGGCCCTGCTTTGATCACTGCAGCACTCGGCAGCCGCTGTGACGCGATTTATCCCGGTTACGGTTTTCTCTCGGAAAACGCGGCATTTGCGGCTTTATGCCGCACCGCCGGGATTAGTTTCATCGGCCCCTCGCCCGATGTGATTGCTTTGATGGGTGACAAAGCCCAGGCCAGGCGCACGGCCGCAGCACTTGGCATGCCCATCGTTCCCGGCTCCGAGCGCGGGTTTGCCGCCGTTGAGGCGGCGCAGGAAGCCGCCGCGCAAATCGGCTTTCCGATTCTGTTGAAAGCCAGCGCCGGTGGCGGGGGTCGGGGCATGCGGATTGCCGAGGATGCTGCCAGTTTCGCCAGCTGTTTCATTCAAGCCGCCGCCGAGGCCCAAGCCGCCTTCGGCAATGGTGAAATTTATCTGGAGCGGTTTTTTCGCAAGGTTCGTCATGTCGAGGTGCAGATTTTCGCGGATCGACACGGCAACGTGATCACGCTGGGCGAGCGCGATTGCAGTGTGCAGCGCCGCCATCAGAAGCTGATCGAGGAGGCGCCATCGCCGATTTTACCCAGCCCCCGCCGCCGTGAAATTATCCAAGCCGCCGAAGCCCTGGCGCGCGGTATCGGCTATGAAGGGGCGGGGACGGTTGAGTTCATCTATGATCCTGAAACCGACCGCGCGTTTTTTATTGAAATGAACACCCGTATTCAGGTTGAACATCCGGTAACCGAAATGCTCACCGGCACCGATCTGGTTGCCGAGCAATTTCGTGTGGCGGCGGGCGCGCCGCTTTCGATCCGCCAACCCGCCGAGCCGCGCGGCGTGGCCATCGAGTTTCGGATCAATGCCGAGGATGCCGATCAGGGGTTTCGCCCGGCACCCGGCCTGATCACCAGCTGGAATCCGCCGCGCGGCGAGGGGATCCGGGTCGATAGCGCGGTCTATCCCGGCTGGCGGGTCTCGCCTTATTATGATTCGTTGCTCGGCAAACTGATCATCCACAAAGCAAACCGCACCGAGGCAATCGCCGCCGCCCAGGACGCCATTGCGCGCTTTGCGGTGCAGGGCGTGCCCACCACCCTGCCATTTCACGCCGCCTTGCTAAACACCGAGGCGTTTCGCACAGCCGCGATCCACACACGCTGGATTGAACAGGATATGGACTGATGACCGCCTCACCCCGCCGCGCCGTGCGTTTGCTCGATGTTACCCTGCGCGATGGCCATCAGTGTTTATGGGCCACCCGCATGACCACCGGCATGATGCGCGAAATCGCCCCGCTGCTTGACCGCGCCGGGTTCGAGGCGATTGATCTGGTGGGCGGCGCGGTGTTTGACGTGTGCGTGCGCTACCTGCGCGAAAATCCGTGGGAGCGGATGCGCATGCTCAGCGAATGGGTCACCGAGACGCCACTGGTGGTGATGACGCGCGGGCAGAGCTTGTTTACGTTCGAGTTTTTCCCCGATGACATCGTTGCTTTGACCGCTGAGCGGATTCGCGCCCAGGGCATGCGCTATCACACCCCGTATGATGCGCTGAACGATATTCGTAACCTCGAAGTGCCGGTGCGCGCGGCGCGGCAGGTCGGGCTCTATATCGCGGCGGGCCTGGTTTACACGCTGAGCCCGGTCCATACCGATGATTATTATGTCGGCAAGGTTGGCGAGCTGATCGCGCTGGGCATTGATGCCCTCTATCTCAAAGATCCGAGCGGGTTGCTCACCCCCGAGCGCATCGCCACCCTGATCCCGGCCATTCGCGCCGCCTGCGGCAGCTTGCCGCTGCATTTGCACAGCCACTGCCTGACCGGGCTGGCACCTGCCGTCGCTATTCGCGCCGTCGCCCTCGGTGTCGATGTGATCCACACCGCAACCTCGCCGTTGGCCAATGGCG
>JAJZEG010000413.1 GCA_021828605.1 Pseudomonadota bacterium
CCCCGCCACCCGGCTCACCAACAAATCAATCGGCGCGCGCAACCAAACCGACCGCGCCGATTGCTTGATCAGCGCCCTAGTCTGCGCATCGATAAATGCGCCGCCGCCGGTCGCGAGCACCATCGGTGGCCCAGCCAGAAGCTGCGCAATAACCCGCCGCTCCGCCGCACGAAACGCGGCCTCACCCTTGCTCGCAAAAATCTCGGCAACGCTCAGCCCCAGTTCCTGCTCGATCACCGCATCCGAATCCCGAAACGCTCGCCCGAGCTGTTGCGCGAGCTGCCGTCCCACCGCCGATTTACCGCTGCCCATCAGGCCCACCAACACAATCGTGCGGTCCAAATTCGGCTGATTCCGCGCGACGGCGTTGGGTAAAGGGGGGTTGTGTTGCATCACCCTTGCGGCTTACCACATTAGCGCCATGGCGATAGAGCGGCATATCGAAGCATTCCTCGAACTTCTCGCCGCCGAGCGCGGTGCGGCAGCCAACACCATCCTGGCGTACCGCACCGATCTGGAGGGTTTCGCCGCCTCTTGCGCCGCCTCTAGCCAATCGGTCACCACGGCCAACCATCTCTGCGTCACCGCCTATCTCAACAGCCTCGCGCAAGCGGGCCTCGCCCCGCGCAGCCAGGCGCGCAAACTTTCCTGCTTGCGCCAATTCTACCGATTTCTGCTGCGCGATGGCGTGCGCACTGATGACCCGACCGACCAAACCACCGCACCACGCCTCGGCCAGAGCCTGCCGAAATTTCTCACCGAAGCCGAAATCGATGCGCTATTCGCGGCAAGCGCCGCCATCGAGGGTCGCACCGGCCTGATCGCCCGCGCCGGGCTGGAAATCCTCTACGCCACTGGCCTGCGCATCTCCGAACTGCTCAGCCTGCCCGCCAGCGCCTTATCGGGTGATGCCGCAATCCTGCTGATCCGGGGCAAAGCTGGCCGCGAACGCATCGTCCCCCTCTCCGACGCCGCCCGCCTGCGCGCCGCCGAATTGCGCGCTTATCACCCCAAAGCCACCCGCTTCCTGTTCCCAGGCCGCGAGCCCGCCGAGGCGATGACCCGTCAGGGCTTCGCGCTCATTCTCAAGCGCCTGGCGTTGCAAGCCGGGCTCGATCCAACGCGGGTCTCTCCCCATGTCCTTCGCCACGCTTTCGCCTCGCATCTGCTCGCTCGGGGGGCCGATTTGCGCAGCCTGCAAATGCTGCTCGGCCACGCCGATATCGCCACTACCCAAATCTACACCCACGTTCTGGCCGAACGCCTGCAAAGGCTTGTCGATGCACATCATCCGCTGGCCCGCGCCATTCCGCGCGTTACCATCGGCGCGCGTGACGCCACGGATTGATGCAGCCGCAATTTCACACTAATCCGCCGCGCCAAACTGCGCGCCGCCGCACCCATGGTCTCGCCATCCTCATCCAAATCCAAACTATGGATCAATTCCAGCCGGAGGAAATTCTTGACCGCCCGGTTCAGCACCCGATGGGTCTGGCGCGCCACCAGCGCGCTGCTCGGCGCATCGACTAGAAACGCCACCCCGCGCGGCGCCCCCTGCGCCCCCAGCAAATGCTTCAACGCCATGAACCCCTCGGTTACGCTCGCCGGATCGTCGCGCAACAGCAACACCAAAAAATCCAACGCCCGAGTGCCAGAGTCGCAGGCGTGCAGCCAGCCCTGCTCACCGATTTGCTGGGTGCTAATCAGCACATCAATCGGCGCGTCAGGCTCGCGACCCGGCCTATCGATCAGCGCGTGAACGCCTGTTCGCTCGAACGCCGCCGCCAAGGCAACGCTCAAATCCTGATTGTGAGCGGTGGTTAAAACCAGAACGTGGGGTAATCGACCCATGAAAAACTCCATACCAGCCATCAAGCCAAGACAAATTGTCAAAGCCGATTTTCGGCGTGGAGCACCGCACCAACGACCCGCCGGAGCCGGTCATCATGGGCGGTGTATGGATGCGACCCATCGGATAACGCATCAAATCGCCGCGACAGTGCGAATCCGCACCCGTGGCATGATTTCAGTTTGCGCCAGAACCGGCGTGGTCGGTTGAATGCGCTCGATCACTGCTCGGATATGGCTGCGCAACGGCGCGCTGGTCAGCAATACCGGCGTTTCCCCGTCACGCGCGGCATTCTCGAACGCCTGACCGATCCGCTTGATCAGTTCGGACAGGCGCGACGGCGGCAGTGCCAATTGCCGCTGATCCGGCGGCCCGACCAGCGCCTCAGCCAATTCCTGCTCCCATTCCGGGCTTAGCACCACCAGCGGCACATAGCCCTGCGGGCCCATATAGGCATCGCTCAATTGGCGGGCGAGCCTGGTGCGCACATGCGCGGCAACCCCGGCGACGGCGCGGATCTGCATGGTCCAGGCCTCCTGAATCCCCTCCAAAATCGTCGCCAGATCGCGGATCGACACCCGCTCGGCCAGCAGCGCCTGCAATACCCGTTGCACCGTCCCCACCGTCACCTGGCTCGGGATCAAATCCGCGATCAAACGCTGCTGCTCACGCGGTAAATCATCAAGCAATTTCTGCGTCTCGGCATAGGACAGTAATTCAGCCATGTTGTCCTTCACAATTTCGGTCAAATGCGTGGTCAGCACACTCGCCGGATCGACCACCGTGCAGCCTTTGGCCAACGCCGTCTCGCGCGCCGCCGGATCAATCCACAAAGCTGGCAGGCCAAAGGCTGGCTCAGTCGTCGCCTCGCCCTCAATCGCGGGCAAGGCAGCCCCCGCGCGCATCGCCAAAATCTGCCCAGGCCGCAACTGCCCGCGTCCCGCCTCGATCTCCTTGATCCGGATCACATAACTATTGGCCGGAAGCTGCATATTATCCTGGATGCGCACCGGCGCCAAAATAAAACCCATCTCGGTGGCAATCGCCCGGCGCAGCGCCTTGATCTGTTCGGTCAAACGCGGCGTATCGCCGCCCGCCAATACCAGCAGCCCATAGCCCAATTCCAGCCGGATCGGCTCGATGCGCAGCGCCTCGGCAATCGGCGGCTCGGTCTCGGTCACCTCGGTCGCCACCGGATCAACCGCCACCATTGTCGGATTCTTCCAACGCTGCCACGCGCCCAGCCCGGCGAGTGCCGCGAGCCCGGCAAACGGAATGAACGGCAATCCCGGCACCAAGGCTAGGCACAAAGCCGCCGCTGATGCCAGGCCAAGCGGCTTGGGGGTACGGCCAAGCTGCGCCACCAAATTCGCGTCCGCGCTCCCCTCGGTCGCCCCCTTGGTCACCACGATACCGGCGGCAATCGAGACCAGCAAAGCCGGAATTTGCGAGACCAGCCCTTCACCAATCGACAAGGTGGTGAAATCCGCCGCTGCGTGGGCGAGCGACATATCCTTTTGCAGCACCCCAATCACAAACCCGCCAAAAATATTGATCGAGGTAATAATCAAAGCGGCAATCGCATCGCCACGGACGAATTTTGCCGCCCCATCCATCGCGCCGTAAAATCCACTTTCCTGCTCAAGCTCGGTACGCCGCCGCCGCGCCGTCACCTCATCAATGGCGCCCGAGTTCAACTCGGCATCGATCGCCATCTGCTTGCCGGGAATTGAGTCCAGCGTGAAGCGCGCAGCAACTTCAGCAATCCGGCTCGATCCCTTGGTGATCACCACGAAATTCACCACCAGCAAAATCGCAAACACGATCAGCCCGATGATCAAATCCCCGCCCATCAGGAATCCGCCAAACGCGGCGATCACATGCCCCGCCGCATCCACCCCGTCGCTGCCATCGGATAAAATCAACCGGGTCGCGGCAATATCCAACGCGAGCCGCAACAAGGTGGTGAGCAGCAGCACGGTCGGAAAACTGGTAAAATCGAGAGGTCGACGAATGAACAACGCGACCATTAACACCAAAATACTGCCGGTAAATGACAGCGATAGCCCGGTATCGAGCAAAAAGGTCGGCAGCGGGACGATCAGCACCGAAATAATGAACACAACACCAACTGCAAGCCCGATATCGGTACCGACACGCAGTTTTTTCAGCCGCTCAAGCCAAGGGAATTGGTCTAACATTTTGTCTCCTTCAGGCCGCGATGCCAGTGCCAGCATTCGGCACGTTCGCACCATGGGCGGCGTAATCGCGCAATTTATTGCGCAAAGCCCGGATCGAAATACCCAAAATCGAGGCGGCATGAGTCCGATTACCTAGGCAATGGCGCAAGGTTTCCAAAATCAACGCCTGTTCCACCTCCTCCATCCGTCGTCCCACCAGCGTGGCGATATCTGATGCTCCCGCCGTCGATGTGATCGTGGCCGATGAGTCACAAGCCGGGCCGGGTCGTTCAATTTCCAGATCAGCAACACTGACTTCGGTTTCAGCGCTCAACAAGGCTGCCCGATGCATGACATTTTGCAATTCCCGTACATTGCCACGCCAGCCAAACCCACTGAGCAGCGCTTCAGCGGCCCCCGATAACCGCTTGGGACCCAGCAAGTTCACTTGGGCATAGCGATTGAGAAAATGCCGTGCGAGCGGCAAAATATCGCCCGGTCGTTCGCGCAAAGCCGGGATTTTCAGGGTGATTACGCCCAGGCGAAAAAACAAATCCTCGCGAAACCGCCCGGCTTGCATTTCCGCGTCCAAATGCCGATTGGTCGCCGCGATAATGCGCACATCCACCGTCACTGGCCGATCGCCGCCCACCCGATCAATCACCCGCTCCTGTAAAGCGCGCAGCAATTTCGACTGGAGCCGCAAATCCATTTCAGCAATTTCATCAAGCAACAAGGTGCCGCCATGCGCCGCCTCGAACTTACCAATCCGTCGTGCCAACGCTCCAGAAAACGCTCCTTTTTCGTGGCCAAATAACTCTGATTCCAAAAGCGCCGCTGGGATCGC
>JAJZEG010000141.1 GCA_021828605.1 Pseudomonadota bacterium
GCTGCTCAAATTTCCCTCCCATTTCAGCACGCTGCCGCTCAATCAACTCAAAGACGCGATGCCCCTCAATCTCGGCATGATCCTCTATGCCGAGGCCAGCCGCTTGCGCGCCGATCCCGCCACCCGCGCACGATCCGGGTTGGTCTTCCACCGCGCCCGCGCGGCCGCCCTGCTCCTGGCCGATGCGCTGGCGCGGCTCTCGCTCAATGATGGTCTGGCCGAGGATATCGCCTGGCGCGGCGGCGCCGAAGCCGCCATCGAGATGGCGCGCGACAGCAATGTGCGCGCCTTGGGGGTATGCGCTGAACTCGCACCCCATCCCGAGCGGGGCAGGATCCTCTGGCGGGTCATGATCGAGCTGATGAATAGTGATGCGGCCGGTGCGGCGCGCGCCTTGCAGCGCCAGGAGCAGCTTTATGATCCGGATCGTGACGATCTCGACCCGATCACCCGGCATGATGGCTGGGTCGTGCTCGGTCAGTTGGCGTTAGCGCCGGAGGGCGATCCGGCACTCGCGCTGGATATCGCCGCCCGCTTGAACCCAGCCGATCCGATGGTCGCCGACTTTCGGCTCAGCGCCTTCATCCGGCTGGTCAATGCCGCGCGCTTCCCGGCTGCGTCGGCCCTGGTGCCGATGATCGAGCCCTTGGTCGCCACTCGCCTCGATACGCTCGGCGATGACGCCGCACTCAGCCTTGCTATGCTCGATCTGACCAGCGCCCAACCCGAACGCGCGGCAGGGCGGCTCGCAGGCCGCGCCATCGACACCGCACTAATCACCAAAATCCTGCTCGAAGCGCTGGTACGCCTGGTCAATGATGCGCGGTTCGACCAAGCCGCCGCCCTGGTCGCCCGCCATGATCTGCTGATCGCGATCCGCGACCGGCACGATGCGCTGGGTGCCGATGCGCGTTTGGCGTTAGGGCGCCTCTATCTCTCCCAAATCGCCACCCTGCGCGGTGAATTTTCTCCCCAAATCGCTGGCCTCGACCTGTCCGCCGCCGACCGCGCCGCGCTCCAGCGCGATGGTTTCGTCCGGCTGGTCAATGACGGTGACTACCAAGCCGCGCGCCTGCTCGATCAGGCCGACCCGATTGCCGCTTTGAGCACTGACCAAGCCGACCCCACCCATGCCGATGCCCGCGCGGCCCTGGCTTTGCTCGCCATCGCCATCGGCGATCCGGCCGCAGCCCCCGACCTGATCGCCGACTATGCGTTAGCCCCCGCGCGCAGGCGCGGCATTCTGCTCGCCGCCTTCAGCGCCTTGGTTAATCAAGCCCACTACCAGGCGGCGATGGCGCTCGATCAAAGCGTTAATATTGCCACCCTCGCCGATGCCGAGCCCGGCCAAGCGGGCGATGATGCCACGCTCGGCCTGGCGCAGCTTGATCTGGCACGCCATGCACCCAAGGCCGCTCTGGCGCGGATCGCCGCGCGGTCGATCAACCCGGCGGCGCGGGCCGGCCTAATCGCGGCGTGCTTGGTGGCGCTGGTCAATCAGGGCGATTACCGAGCGGCGCAGAATCTGGCCAAAGCCGAACCTATCGCAGGCTGGGCCGAGGGCTCTAACCCGGCCCATATCGATGCCGCCCATCTCGATGCAGCGATGGCGCTGGTCACGCTGGAACTCGCAAACGGTGATCCCGCGTCGGTGCCCGGTTTGCTCGACCATTATCCCGCTTTGCCCGCCTCGTTTCGGGCGCGGATGCAGGCCGATGCGTTCCTGCGCATCCATAACCAGGGCGATTTCGCGACGGCGCGTCGGCTCGCCGCAGCATGCGGGCTGCGCGACGCGCAGGATGACCTCCCCGCCGCGATGGCGTGCGATGTCGCCTGCGCCCTGCTCCGGCTCGATTTGGCGGAAACCCCGATCATCGCCGATCTACCGTCCCGATTGCAGGCCCTCATGGCGTTAGGCGGCACGCAAGAGCAAATCCGCGATTTGGCCATCCAAGGATTTAGCGCTGCGGTCGCCGCAAACGATCTGGCGCAGGCTGGCAGCCTGCGACCGTTTGTCGGCAGCGAACCCGACGCGTTTTTTGCCGCCACCACCCCAGCCGCCCAAAGCCTTTGTTTCGCCTGGGGCCTCTATTTTATGCAAAGCGACCTGCCGATGCGCGCCGAAATCGCCTTCGCCGCCGTGCGGCGCGGCATCGTCGCGACCATAACGCCTGGCACCGCTGTTCCTGGCTTGTTCTGGGAAGCCTTGCGCGGTGAATTAATCATGCTCAATCGCACCGAGCGCCAAGCCGAAGCAACGGCTCTTGGCCAAGCGATGACGCTCCGCTATGCGGGAGCCCCTGCCGATTTTTATCCGGAGCCCGCGCCCGCATCATGAAGCCGTTATTTCGCAGCCTCATCGCGTTATGCCTGATCGCCCGCAAGGAGGCGGTGTTTTTCGCCGCCCGCCTGCTCGGGCGGCTGCGCAACCCGCATCAGGTGATCCGGCAAATCCCCGAACAAATCGATCTCGGGCCGCGCGTGGCGTTATTCATGCATTTCGATGGCGCAGGCGGGGTGCGCCCGGCGGTGCTCGCTTATGTGCGTGACCTGATCGCCGCCGACCGCTCGGTGGTGTTTGTGACCAATTCCGGGCGCCTGACCGATACCGCGATTACCGCGTTGCGCGCGGCGGGCGCGCAAATCATGATTCGGCGCAATATCGGCTATGATTTCGGCGCCTGGCGCGATGCGATTGAAACCTTATCGCTGCCGCGCGCCAACACCGAGGAACTTATTCTCTGCAATGACAGCGTGTTCGGCCCGGTGCGCCCGCTCGATGTCACCTTGCTCCGGCTTGATTACAACCAGGCCGATGTCTGGGGCCTGACCGAAAGCTGGCAGCGGCGCTATCATTTGCAATCCTATTTCATCGCCTTTGGTCGCACCGCGTTGCAAAATCCAGGCTTTCGCAAATTCTGGGCGCAGGTGCTGCCCGCCCCGGCGAAATCCTTCATTATCCATCGCTACGAGGTCGGGCTGACCCAGGCGATGCTGAAAGCCGGACTGCGGATGGCGGCGGTGTGGCCTTATGAGACATTGACCAAAATGGTGCTGCGCGAACAGCTCCAGCCTTATCTGGAGGCGGATGGCACGCACGGCGCCCGGGTTGATCCGATGGATCTGACCCGCTGGCTGCATATTTTGCGCCTGCGCAACGCCATCGCCCAACGCAAGGCGCTGAACCCGACCTCCGATCTCTGGCGTCAGTTGCTGGTCACCGGCTACCCGTTCATCAAGCGCGAGCTTTTGCGCGACAACCCAACCCGGGTCGAGGATATTGGCGACTGGGCCGATGTGCTGCGCGATGAACTCGGCGCCGACCCCGAACCGATCCGCGCCGATCTGCGCCAAATGCTGAAAGGCGATGCGCCGTAACGATTGATTGATCACCGCGATTATTTTGCTCCTATGGCCCGCGATATTAATTTCCAGTAAGGGCATCGCATGGGTGCGGAGCATCAAAATCGCCGAGCGGCTGGGTATGGGTCACTCTCAGTTGCGCGCGTCGCCCCTTATCTGCTGCTGCTCCTGCTGCTGCCGCTCTCGCTGCTGCAATTTCGGATCACCGCGCATTGGCTGGCCGATGCAATCGCGCCGCCCGCTGGCATGACCCGCCAGCACATCCGCGATCAGGCGAGCCCGGATTTTCAAATCTTTCGGATGGCGGGAATCGCCGTCCGCAATCATCGAGCCGCGCAGGATTACGCCCGCCCGACCCAACGGCAGCGCGTCGGCCTACGGGGCGAAACATGGTATTATCCCCCGCCAACCTTCCTGATCACCCCGCTCGCGACCTTGGGTGGATTTCGCCTCGGTTTCGCGGCCTGGACAATCGGCCTGTTGCTGATCGCTATCGGGGTACTGCGCTGGGCGGGCCTGGCCTGGGTGCCAATCGCGCTGGGGCTGACCGCGCCTGCGGCGATCTGGTCATTCAATCTGGGGCAACTCGGGCTCGCCACCGGCGCTGCATTTTTCGCCTCATTATTAATGATCGACCGCCAACCCCAGCGCGCCGGCGCCCTCATTGGCGCGCTGATCCTCAAGCCGCAAGCGGCCTTGATCAGCCCGTTCGTGCTGCTCGCTGCAAAACGCTATCGTGGTTTCGCCGCTGCGGCGGCGATGGTGCTTGGTCTTGCTGGCCTCACCACTTTGGTCTGCGGCTGGCCGGTCTGGCGCGCGTTTCTCACTGTTGGCATGGCGAGCCAGCGTCACGTGTTGTTCGCCCCGTTTCCCGCAGGCGGGCAGATCTGGGGCGCCTCGATTTTCTGGATGTTGCGCAGCTTTCGCCTGTCCGTGCCAATCAGCATCGCCGGGCAATTATTGGGCGCACTTGGCGCGATCCTGTGGACCCTCCGCCTCTGGCGCCAACCCGGCTTGGACAAGATCCATCGCGCCGCGATCACCGTGATGCTCACCCTATTTCTAACGCCCTATGCCTATACCAGCGACCTCTGTGGTTATTCGCTCGCCATCGCCGCCCTGGTCTGGCAGCGGCGGCGCCTGGAACTGGCCGACGTGATTTTACTGATGTGGCCCGCCGCCTGCCCGTATGTGAGCCTGTTGCTCCATATCGAAATCACCCCCGTTTTCATCCTCTGGGCCGCCTGGCGCGCGCGCCTCGGCGCGCCAAATAGGCTGCCCGATTTTCAGCCCCTCGCCGCCTGATGCTCGCCCAACCGCCTCAACCCCCATCCCGCCTGGCGCCCTACCTCTTGCTCGGGCTGATCTGGCCGCTGGCCCTCGTCGGACTATGGCCGTTCATCTGGTGGGTCACCCATTTATCCGCCCAACATGGCGCGGTCACCGCCCCTTGGCGGATCAGCGATTTCGCGATGTTCTTTGCATCGGGGCATGCCGCACTCAGCCCGGAACCGGGGCGGGTCTATATCAAACATCTGCTCCTGGCCTGGGAATATCGCCATGTCGCCGGCTTTCATCACGTTGATCCTTTTGTCTATCCGCCGCCCACCTTGTTGCTCACCGCCGCCGTCGGCGCTGTCGGCTATTGGCACGCTTATTTGCTGTGGAGCGCGGTTCTGACCCTGCTGAGCGCCATAATTTTGCGGCTGGCCCGTCTGCCCTGGTGGATCATCGCTCTGACCATTCTCAGCCCGGCGGGGTTATTCTCAATCATGCTCGGCCAACTCGGCCTGCTCAGCGGCTGCTGCTTCATCGCCAGCCTGCTGCTGATCGATACCGCGCCCGGAGCTGCGGGATTCCTCTCCGCCCTGACGATTTTCAAACCCCAGGCCGCCCTCCTCGCCCCAATCGCGATTTTTGCCCGGCGCCGCTGGTCCGGGGTGATTGCCGGGTTGATCACCGTCGCTGCCCTGGTGCTGCTCTCCTTCATCGCCTTCGGTCCCGAAATCTGGCGCGCTTATCTGCGGCACGGCTTAGCCTCCAGCGGTTCGCTGCTCGACCTGCCTTATCCGCAACCCGCATTCGGACCGCATTATCGCGGTGGTTTCGAATATGACGAAGTTTCGGTATTTTATATGTTGCGCAGTCTCGGGCTCAGCCTTGACGCGGCGATACTGGGTCAGGTGCTCTGCGCAATCGGGGCGATCATGGCGTGTTGCTTTATCTGGCGGCGCGAGCAGGGCGACTACCGGCTGCGGATCGCGATCACGATTTTCCTGGGCTTGCTGGTCACACCCTATGGTTTCACCCAGGATATGGTGGGATTCTCCGGCGCAATCCTGCTGGTCATTTGGCAGCGCGGATATCTGACCATCAGTGATGTGCTGCTGATGATTTGGCCCGCTTTGATCGGTGCGAGCAGTGCCGTTTTAGGCGTCAGCCTGACCCCGTTAGTGGTGCTCTGGGCGGCGCGGCGGGCGAACGCAGCGTTGCGCCAGGATCGCATTTTTACTCCTGATGTTTCGGTCGCACCATGAGGATGGCTTGGCAAGGAACGACAATCCCTCAGAGCGTTAGCAAAAGCCGACATAGCGCACCGGTCGCGGCGCTCGCTACTCACCGACGCGCTGCCGATCCAACTACGCTTGTCACACTTGCCGCTCTCATTGTTATTTGGCTGCTCGTCGACCGTTGCGCCACCCCGCCCCTTATTTCACCCTATATCCAAGCGGAGCCTGCATGATTACCGCCGAATCTCGCTTTTATTTAACCGCATCCTGTCATCAACGCTCAAACCTGATTCGCCGGGAACTTTTCTATCCGGGCCGGCGCACCAGCACTTTTGCCAGTTTTGCCCTGCTGTTGTGGGTTGGGTTGGTGGTGAAATTCTCGCGCAGCGAGCCAGGCCGATGAAATCACTCTCGCCTGCCGAACGACAAACTTATTTATTGAGTGCGGTACTATGGGGGATGGCACTACTCCCGACCATCCCGCCGCTCACATGGAGCCTCGGGTCAATCTGGCACGTATTTGATCCTGCCTATCCGATTCCGCATTTGGCGGGCGCCAATGATTTTTTGATGATCTGGTCCGCCGGTCATTTAGCAGCCACCCACACACCCGCCATCTCCTATCATGTCGGTGCTCTCCAAGCCTTCGAGCGCCAGCATCTGCCCGACGGTTTTACCACCGATCCATGGATTTATCCGCCGCCAACCTTGCTCATCTCAATGCTGGCCGGGCATCTTAATCTCACTTTAGCAACCGCCTGTTGGCTCATCGGCTTGGCCCTGATGAGCGCCGCCTTGCTCCGGGCGGCCAAACTGCCCTGGCCCGTGGTGATCGCCTGCCTGCTTACCCCGGCTGCGTTATTCGCCTCCGGCATCGGCCAATTCAGTATGTTGGTGGCCGCCCTCTTCACTTTTTCGCTCCTGCGCGCGGATGACGCGCCGGGTCGAGCCGGTTTCTGCTCTGCTTTGACCATCATCAAGCCGCAAATGGCCTTGCTCGGACCGATCATCCTGCTCGCGCGGCGGCGCTGGCGCGGCCTCATCATCGGCGCGCTGACCGCCTCTGCCATCCTGATCGCCACCACCCTGATCCTCGGCCCTGGTATCTGGTCCGCTTATTTTCGCTTTGGCGCGCCAATGAGCCGGATGATCCTCGATACGCCATTTCCAGTCTTTCATCTGCATGGCTCGCATTTCACCTATTATGAGTTTTACGGCACCTCGGTATTCTGGATGCTGCGCAGCCTTGATGCCAGCATCACCCTCGCCACCATCGGCCAAATCGCCGTCGCCCTCGGCGCGATTGCCTATGGCTGGCAGGTCTGGCGCCAACCCGCGCTCAACAAGGTTCAGCGCGCGGCGATCACCTTATTACTCGGCGTGCTGATCTCACCCTACGGCTTCGCCGAGGATCTGGCGGGCTATTCAATCGCGATCATTCTATTGATCTGGCAACGCCGACGCCTTGAGATCGCCGATACAATCCTGCTGGTCTGGCCGAGCTTTCTGCCTTTTGTCGCCATCGCACTGGATGTCGAATTGACCCCGGTTTTCGTGCTCTGGGCTATCTTCCGCGCCTGCCGGGATTTGGCACCGCGCACCGCCCATGCTACCGAACCAACCATTCTCGCCAGCACCGGACCCGTAGCATGACCGATGATTTCCTCGCCGAAGCGCAAGCGCGCGGCTTTATTTTCCAATGCACCGATAGCGACGGCCTGCGCGCCGCGATGGCGCAGGCGAAAATCGCTGGCTATATCGGCTTCGATTGCACCGCCGACAGCCTGCATGTCGGCAGCATGGTGCAAATCATGCTGCTGCGCCTGCTGCAAAAGCACGGCCACACGCCCGTTGCCGTGCTGGGCGGCGGCACCACCCGGATCGGCGATCCCTCGTTTCGCGAAGAAGCCAGGCAATTACTAAACGATGCCCAAATCGCCACCAACATGGCGGGCATTCGCGCCAATCTCGACCATTTCCTCAAGCGCGATGATCAGGCCACTCGCGCGATCCTGGTCAATAATGCCGATTGGCTGGATTCGCTCTCTTATATCGATCTCTTGCGCGAAGTCGGCGTGCATTTCAGCGTCAACCGGATGCTCTCCTTCGATTCAGTGCGCTCGCGGCTTGAGCGCGAACAGGGCCTGACCTTCCTCGAATTCAACTATTCGATATTGCAGGCCTATGATTTTCGCGAACTGAACCGCCGTCATGGCGTGACCCTGCAAATGGGCGGTTCGGATCAATGGGGTAATATCGTGCAGGGCATCGATCTGCTGCGCCGCACCGATAGCAAGCACGGGTACGGCTTGACCGCGCCGCTGATCACCACCGCTTCGGGTGCCAAAATGGGCAAATCCGCCGCGGGCGCGGTCTGGTTGAGTGCCGCCAAATTGTCGCCTTTCCTCTATTGGCAATTCTGGCGCAACACCGAAGATGCCGATGTCGGCAAGTTCCTGCGTCTGTTCACCGATTTACCGCTCGATGACATCGCCCGGCTCGAACTTTTGGGGGGTGCTGAGATCAACGAAGCCAAAAAAATCCTGGCCACCGAAGCCACCGCTTTATGCCATGGCGCCGAGGCCGCTAACGCCGCCGCCGATACCGCGCGGCAGACCTTTGAGCAGGGCATTACCGCTGATTCGCTGCCGAGCATCATCATCCCCGATACCGAACTTGCCGCCGGGATCCCAGCCTTTGCCCTGCTGGTGCGCGCCGGGCTCGCCGCCAGCAATGGTGAAGCGCGCCGCTTGATCCAGGGTGGTGGCGCCTCGGCGAATAATGCGGTCATTGCCCATGAAACGCTGATCATTTCGCGCGCGCATTTGATCGATGGCGCAATCAAACTTTCCAAGGGCAAAAAGCAGCATATCCTGGTCAAATCAGCATGAATCCGTTCGTGGTCCCGCAGCACCCGACGGCGGGCGCGGCGATTGAGGCGTTGCATGACGAATTATTCCTGTTCGATGACTGGATGGACCGGTATGAATTCATCATCGAATTGGGCCGATCCCTCCCGCTTTTTCCTGCCGAATGGCAGACCGATGATCGGTTGGTGCCAGGCTGCCAAAGCCGGGTATGGCTGCAAGCGCAGCATCAAAATGGCTGTTTGAGCTTCGCGGGTGCCTCTGATGCGGCGATTGTAAGCGGCTTGGTCGCGATGTTATTGCGCGTCTATTCAGGGCGACCGCCAGCCGAAATCCTGGCAACACCGGCAACTTTTCTCAGTGAGTGGGGATTGATCGGGGCGTTGTCGGGTAATCGTGGCAATGGCGTTGCCGCCATGGCCGAACAGATCGAACGATGTGCCAAAAAATGGGGAAGCGACTCATGAAAATCATCCTGATTGCCTACGACAAACCAAACTCGTTAGAATTACGCAAATCAGTGCGGCCACGGCATTTGGCTTATCTTGAGCTGATTTCAGGCAAAATCGCCTATGGCGGCCCGATGCTGGATCAAGCCGGTCAACCGAATGGCAGCGTGATCATCTATAATGTCGAGGATCACGCCGAGGCGGAACGGCTGATTGAAGCCGATCCTTATACCGAGGCCCAATTATTCGGCCATGTCGAAATTCGCGCTTTTCGCGCGGTGGTGCGCGATGGCGTGGTCTCGGCCTAAATGCATTATTGGCTGGTGAAATCAGAGCCCGACGCGTTTTCCTGGGACCAGCAGGTCGCCCATGGCGTCGAGCCCTGGACCGGTGTGCGCAATCACACCGCCAAATTGAATCTCAAAGCGATGCGCCTCGGTGATCGCGCGTTTTTCTATCATTCCAATATCGGCCGCGAGATTGTCGGCATCGTTGAGGTGGTGCGCGAAGCCTACCCGGACCCGACCGCTGAGCAAGGCGATTGGGTTGCGGTTGACATGCAGGCGGTCCAACCCGTGCCCAAGCCGGTCAGCTTGGCAACCATCAAGGCCGATCCTGCCTTGCAGGACATGACACTGATCCGCCAATCACGATTATCGGTCTGCCCGATCACGCCAGCGCATTGGCAGTATTTGATCGCATTAGGCTGTGTAACAGATCGTTAGAGCGCGATATGTTCAGATTGACGCAGTCGCGCCAATCTGACGCGCTCTAGCTTTGTTTGCGAGGCTGAGCAACGCTTGTCATTGCCGCGCATTATGCGCGTCAATTCCAAACGATCAGGCTCTAGTTCAACGGCGCGCCGGTTGCCACCTCGATATCCGCGCGCGCGATGCCGGGTGCGCAATCGCGGAGCAAAAATCCTGTTCGTGTAATATCAATGACCGCCAAATTCGTATAAATCCGCGTCACCGAGCCGCGCGCGGTGAGCGGATAGCTGCATCGCTCGACCAGTTTAGCAGCGCCATCCTTGGCAACATGGTCCATCAACACCCAGACTTGCTTGGCGCCCGCGCCCAAATCCATCGCCCCACCCACTGCTGGCGCTTCGCCCGCGCGCCCGGTCGACCAGTTGGCAAAATCGCCATTCACCGCGACCTGATAGCCGCCCAGCACCGCCAAATCGAGATGCCGCCCGCGGATCACCGCAAAACTATCCGCCTGCCCCATCAACGACGCGCCCGGACGCAGCGTGATGAGTTGCTTACCTGCATTGATCATCCACGGATCTTCTTCGCCCGGCTCCGGCGCCGGACCAACCCCGAGCACGCCGTTTTCCGAATGGAAAATCACTTCCCGCTCCAACGGCACATGATTAGCAACCAGGGTCGGCAGCCCGATTCCCAAATTGACTGCCCAACCCTCAGGAATATCCGACGCCAATCGCCGCGCCATCTCTGGTCGGGTCCATCCCCTGCTATCCGTCATGAATCTGCTCCTGCCACAAAACCCGTTGCACGAAAATCCCCGGCGTCATCACCTGCTCAGGATCGAGCGCGCCGAGTGGCCGCATATGATGGGTCACCGCAATCGTCATCCGCGCTGCTGTTGCCATGATCGGATTAAAATTGCGTCCGGTGCCGCGATAGGTCAAGTTCCCCCAACGATCCGCTTCCCAGGCCTGCACCAACGCAAAATCTGCGCTCAGCGCGTGCTCTAACACAACTTCCTGCCCCTTGATCATCCGGGTTTCTTTGCCTTCGGCGAGCCTGGTTCCCGCCCCGGTCGGCGTATAGAACGCAGGCACACCCGCACCCGCCGCCCTGATCCGCTCGGCCAAAGTGCCCTGCGGCACAATTTCCAAGGCGATCCGCCCTTGTTCTAACATGGCGTCAAATGCGGTTTTACCTCCGGCGCGCGGATATGAGCAAATAACCTTGGCGATAGCACCCTGCTCGATCAATTTGGGCAGCCCACCAAAATCGCCACCGGCATTATTCGCAATCACCACCAGATCACGCAGCCTCCGCGCGAGCAACCCCTCAACTAACGCGTCCGGCTGCCCGACCGCACCAAATCCGCCAATCATCACGCTCGCACCGTGATCAATCCCATCAAGCGCTGCGGCAAGCGTGGTCACAAATTTATCAATCATCGCGTTGTTCCAATCGGCAGGCCGACGTAATTTTCAATCAAGCTAGCCCGTCCGTTCGGTGAATTGACCACGTAATCAAGCTCGGCGCGCTGGATCCGCCGATCAAACGCCGAATGTTGATCAAACCGGTGCAGCATTGACGTCATTTGCCAGGAAAATCGCTCGATTTTCCAAATCCTGGCCAAACATGTCTCTGAATAATGCTGCAACGGTTCAGGATTCTGGTCGAGCAAATCGGCAATGATCGCCTCGGCAAGATACACCGCATCGGCCACCGCTGCATTCAACCCTTTCGCCCCGGTCGGCGGCACAATATGCGCGGCATCACCGGCCAGAAACAAGCGCCCTGCCTGCATCGGTTCCGCCACGAAGGAGCGCATGGGCGTGATATTTTTCTGAAAAATCGGCCCGGTATTGAGCGAAAACCCTGGATGCGCCAGCCGGATCGCCAACTCGTCCCAAATCCGGCTATCCGGCCAATCCTGCAAATCGGCATCAAGCGGACATTGCAAATAGAGCCGACTAACACTGGCAGAGCGCATCGAGAGCAGAGCAAAACCACGCTCATGGTTGGCATAAATCAACTCATCCATCGAGGGGGACGCCTCAGCCAAAATCCCGAGCCAACCAAACGGATATTCCCGATCATAACTGCGCAGGCTCGATGCCGGCAGGCTCGCCCGGCCCACGCCATGAAACCCATCGCAGGCGGCAACAATCTCACAATTCAACCGCGCCGATGGGCCCTCACTATCGCAAATGATGCAGGGCGCGCCATCAACAAAATTCTCAATCGCCAACAATTCGGTCTCGAACCGAATCTCACCCCCCATCGCCAAGCGGGCGCTGATTAAATCGCGCACCACCTCATGCTGGCTATAGAGCATGACATGCTTGCCTATGGTGGCGAAGTCCAGCCGGTGCAGCGCGCCATCAAATAGAATATTGGTGCCGTCATGACGAAACCCAATTTGATCCATCCGGCTGCCCAACCCCACCGCGCGGAGCAGCTCGGCCACTTCATATTCGAGAATCCCCGCCCGAATCCGGTTTTCGACATAGTCGCGCGAATGGCGCTCAATAATCACGCTCTCAATGCCTGCGCGCATCAACAAATGCCCCAGCATCAACCCCGCCGGCCCCGCGCCGATAATCGCAACCTGCGTGTGATTGGTCATGGCATGACCAGCACAGCTTTAACACAGGCGCCGGTTTCGCTGTCATGCACCGCCTGATTAATCTCGGAAAATTTGTAATGGCTGATCATTTTATCCACCGGAAACCGGCCTTGTTGATAAAGCTCGATCAGGATCGGCAGGAATCGCGCGGGTTCGGACTCACCCTCGACGATACCCCGAATTTGTTTGCCGTTGGTCATCACATCAATGATATTCAGCGTCATCATTTCCTCAGGGCGCGACGCACCGACAATGCCAAGGATGCCACGCGGTGCTAACGCACCAACCGCTTGCGCAATCACAGTCGGCGCCGCCGTGGTGTCGAGCGCATAGCCGACACCAGATCCTGTTCGTTCACGGATCCCCGCGACAACATCCTCATGCGCCGCATCAATGGTCTCCGTCGCCCCCAATTCTCTGGCCAATGCAAGCCGGGATTCGCGCTGATCAATCGCAATGATCGTGGTGGCGCCGACGATTTTCGCTGCCATCACCGCCGACAATCCCACTGAGCCGGTGCCGAACACGGCGAGGCTGTCACCCGCGCGCAGTTTCAACGCATTCATCACGGCGCCAGCACCGGTTTGAATCCCGCAACCGAACGGTGCTAATATTTCAAGTGGCGCCGCCGCCGCTACCTTCACCACATTACTGCGATGCGCAACGACATGCGTGGCAAAGGCCGATTGGCCGAAAAAATGACTATGCACCGGCCCGGCCGAGGAAACCGCCTCGCAGCGCAACGCCGTACTGCCATCGGCGCGCGTGCCGCCAAAGTTCAGTGGGAAAAACTGATGACAATAGCTGGGCGCATGCGCATCGCAGCTAGCACAGGCGCCACAGGACCGATAGCTCATCAGCACCGCATCGCCGGGCTGCAAATCGCTGATATCGGCACCGACTGCCTCGATATAGCCGGCTCCCTCGTGGCCGAGCACAATCGGCAGCGGAACCGGAAATACCTGGTCACGCATGGCAATATCGGTATGGCACACGCCGACCGCAGCAATCCGCACCCGCACTTCATCGCGCCTTGGGGCCTCAAGCGTTAGAGGCTCGATCGTGAAAGACGCACCCCGTCCGCGCATCGTCGCTGCCTGAATGATCATCGTTTCATGTCCATCACTTGACCTCGAACCCTCGATACAACCGTGATTGCGCCAGTCCTGATCATGCCTTGACCCGCTCGCGGGCTGGCTCGGCACCCGCCACCAGCCGATAGCCAACCGGCAGTAAGCGCCAGCCGAAGCGCGCCTCCAGCCAGCCCCACACACCAAGCGGCGCGAACAACGCAAACCCAACCGCCGCGGCGCCAAGCCCGATCAAATACCACACACCGGTTGCGCCAAACCCGGTCTCCAGCGCAAAAAACAGCAAGGCGCCCAATACCGGTCCTTCAAAGGTGCCGATGCCGCCCACTAACACCATAAAAATCATATAGGCGGTCCATTGCACGCCAAAATAGGTGCCGGGCTGAAAGGTGATTGAGGTCGCCAACCATAACGCCCCCGCCATGCCAGCGCCTAATCCGGCAAACACAAATACCAATCGCTTGGTCGCCGTCGTCGCGACACCCACCGAGCGCGCCGCTTCCTCGTCATCGCGGATCGCCTGCATCGCCGCCCCCTGACGACTGCGCAACAAGGCGAATAATAGCCCGCCCAGCAACACTAACATCGTCAAACTCAGCCAATAGGTATCGGCGCGGCGCACCGCTGGCGCAAAATGATTGAGCGCCAACAACGAGGTGCCGGTCGAGCCCTGGATCAACGGATCAAGACTAACAATTTGCTGAAGGAGTGTTGCCAATACCCACATGCCGATCGCAAACTCTCCAGCGCGTAATTGCAACATGAAAAATGAAACAACCCACGCAGCCGCCGCCGCAGCGACGCCACCGAGCAATAACGCCGCATAAACCGGGATCCCATAATAAGATAATCGGATTGCGGCATAGGCGCCGATGCCAAAAAACGCCTGCTGACCCACTGAAACTAAGCCGCCATACCCGGCCAGCGCATTCCACGCCATGGCCAGCATGATATAAATGAACAACACAATCAAATGATCGAGACCAATCGCTGAAACCAGCATCGGCGCCGCCGCCAAACTGGCAATCAGCGCGATCAAACCACCGGCAACCCAGCGGGTACCCGCCATCGAACGCTCAACCCGATACTGATGTCTCATGCCATATCAACCGCGCGGCGCCTGACGCTGCGCCCGATGCGCCGCCAAAATAAACCAATCGACCCGCCGCCGCTGATGCGCAAAATCAAGACTAACAAAAATACCACATGCCCGCTGATTTGCGATAAATGCGGATTAATGGTGGCGCCAACATTTTGCGCAACGCCCAGCACAATGCCGCCGACTAACGTGCCCCAGAGCGAACCGGTGCCGCCGATCACCACCGCCTCGAAGGCATAAATCAGTTGCGCCCCACCCGCATACGGATCAAAGCTCGACCGCATGCCCAGCGCCGCCCCGGCGATGCCCACCATCACCATCGCCAAGGCCGAAGCAATGATGCGGATCTGTTTTGGGTTGATCCCTGATAACGCCGCCGCATCAGCATCCATGGCTGTCGCCCGGATCATTCGGCCGATTTGCGTGCGGGTAAGCATCAGATGCATGCCGGTGAGAACCAATAAGGCCGTCACAAAAATCAACGCATCAAGCTGGCTGACGTCAATCGTGTTGCTCAGCGCCCAACTGCCATAAGACAAGGTGCCGATATGCGCGGCAAAGGACTGAGTGTTCGCGCCGAAAGTCGCAAACAGACCATTATCGAGTAGCAACGCAACCCCAAACGTCGCCAGCAACGGGATCAACACGCCGCCATGCAGGCTGCGTTCCAAGACCAAAATTTGAAACATCGCACCAATGAGCGCCATGATCGGCAGCATCAGCAACAATCCGATAAAGGGCGATATCCCCAACGCATGATCGATCACTAACAATATGAACGCCCCGAGCACCGCGAAACTGCCATGGGCCAAATTAATCACCCGCATCACCCCGAACAGGAATGACAATCCGGCGGCGATCAACGCGTAATAGCCGCCAAGCAGAATGCCCTGCAAAATCTCATTGACCCACATCATGCCGCCGCCCGGTTCAAGCCGAAATACGCCTCGGTCACCACATCGCGCGACAAATCAGCGGACGCCCCCTGCACCATGATTTTTCCCTCTAACATGCAAACCAATCGGTCCGCTGTCGCCATTGCCCGACGCAAATCCTGCTCGACCAGAATAATCCCGATCCCCGCCTCGATCAGCCGTGGCAGCACCGCATACACCGCCTCGACCGCAACCGGCGACAGGCCCAACGACAACTCATCGAGTAATAGCAAGCGCGGATTGGTCATTAATGCGCGACCAATCGCGGTGGCCTGTTGCTGACCGCCGGATATTTGTCCCGCCTGGCTGCGCAGGATCGGTTTGAGTTGCGGCAACACATCAAGAACCGCTGCCAAATCCCAATCGCCTTTACGGCGCGATGCCGTGGCGACCTGCAAATTTTCCAACACCGTCATGTCAGAAAATAGCCGCCGTCCCTCCGGCACCAAAGCGATTCCGCCCGCGACCCGGTGATGCGCAAAGCTGCCGGTGATATCGATCCCATCAAACCGGATCTGCCCCTGATCAGGCCGATGCGCCCCGGCGATGCAGCGCAGCAAGGTGGTTTTGCCCGCACCGTTCGCGCCGACCAGCGCCAGAATTTCACCCGCCTGCACCGTAATGGTGATGGCCCGGCACGCGACTAACAAGCCGTGCGACGCCGTCAAGGCGTTGACCTCAAGCAGGCTCATGCCATGCTACCACCCAAATAGGCACTGACCACCGCTTGGTCGGCCAGGACGGCGGCAGGCGGTCCATCCGCGATGATCCGGCCACCATCCAGGCAAATCAACCGATCAACCACCTGCACCAGAATATGCACGATATGTTCGATCCAGACGATCGCGATGCCGCGCTGGCGCAGATTTTGAATAATCTGCACCAATTCCCCCGCCTCACCATCGGTTAGCCCGCCGCCGATTTCATCGAGGAGCAGAATATCCGGGTTGGTCGCTAACGCCCGGGCTAGTTCCAGGCGCTTGCGATCAAGCAATCCAAGCGTATCCGCCCGACGATTGGCGAGGTGCAAAACCATACACGCGCTCAGCGCCTCCACCCCGCGCTGATACGCCTCCTCACCCTGCGCCTTAGCCCCTTGTTGCGCTGCCACCAACACATTTTCAAACACCGTCATGCCGCTGAATGGGCGCGGCACCTGATGCGACCGACCAATCCCCAATCGGCAACGCGCCGCCGCATCATGGTGATGCAAATCGATATCACGGTAGGTCATTTGCCCGGCGCTGGGTTGAAGTGCGCCGGATAACAAATTGAGCAAGGTGGTTTTGCCGCCACCATTGGGTCCGACAATCCCAATCGCCTCGCCTGCACCAATATTAAAATCAACATGGTCAATCACGGCGAGCGCGCCGAACTGTTTGCAAAGCGCGCGCGCCTGCAACATGCTATACCATCCGATAGGGCAATAATTTCGCCTGCACCGGTACGCGACGATCCTCGACATTCTCAATCGTGTGGTAATCAAGCTTGTATTTACTGCCGGGTTTCGCTTTGACCCATTGCGCGCCGATCAAAATAGTGGTCGCGACATGCGGCACCGGGCCGGTGGTGAAATCAATCGGCCCGACCGTGGTGGTGGTTTTCAATTTGCCCATCGCATTCGCTAACATTTGCTTATTGGTGGGCGCGCCACTCGCCTGCAAGGCAGCAATCCCGGCATCGATCAATGACATCGAGGCGCCAAGCTGTTGCTGCCATTGATGGCCCGAATGGCGCTCATACGAAGCGGCCAGCTGGGCCGATGACAGACCCGACACCGGCGATCCATACGGAAATACCGGATGCCAATAAGCAGCCGCCGAAATTCGGTGCCCCAGCGGGCCTAACACCTCGATTTGCGAAGGGAATAGGCCGGTCTTGGCAACTTCGACGATTTTCATTTGCCGTGTTAGTCCCTGCTGTGCGGCCTGCCGCCAGAACCGGGTGAAATCCGGCGGGATCGGGAAGGTAACCAGCAGCTCGCATTTCTCGCGCTTGAACTGCGCGATTTGCGCGGAAAAATCGGTCGCTCCATCCTCATAGCCGCCCGGATCGATCACCTCGAACCCGGCCTTGCGCAACAGCGGAAAGAGATGCGCGCGCACCGCATTGCCATCGGCATCATTCGGCGCGAGGCCAGCGACCTTGCGATTGGTTTTCACATCGCTCTGCCAGGAGGATAAATAGGTTTGCGCGAACTGCTCGACGCCGAAGCAGAAATGATAGGTCCATTTGAACGGGCAGGGTTGGCCAGGCTTGGCACCCCGCCCGAAATACCAGGATTCCCAGGGCTCGATGGTCGAGAGGCAGGGCATGCCCGCCGCCTCACACGCATCGGCCACCGGATTGACCACTTCCGGGGTCGAGGTGGTCAACATCATGTCGATATGCGCGCCATTGATCAAATCCTTGGCGAGCTGGCTCGCACGGGTTGGATCGGATTGGGTATCGCGATCCAGCAACACCACCTCGTAGGTTTGGCCGCCAATGGTCAGGCCCTTGGCGAGCGACTTGCGCGCCAGATCGAGCACGAACGGATCAGCCTCGCCAAATCCGGCCAGCGGCCCGGTGCGCGGGCTGATAAAGCCGATTTTCAGTTTTTTCTCTGGCCCCGCCCAGGCACGCCGCACCGGCAACAGCGCACTCGCCGCTCCCAGCCCCGCAGCACCGAGCCCGGTGGCCAGCACGTCACGGCGCCGCGCGCCTGATCGATCCGATGAATTGGTCATTCCCCGTTTCCCTTCTGTCGTTTCTCGGTGCGTCGCCCGGTTCGGACCCGCCTCAATTTGTTCGTTCAGCGCACATTAGTTTCTTGGACGGACATTTGGCAGAAGAACCACTAAGTTGTCAAGAGTTTTCTTTCCGGCAAAACCGACTAAACACCGCAGGGATGGACCCGTCAGACCCACCCACCACCGACCAGGCCGAGCCGAGCGATCCGGGTCGCTCCGATCTGGTCGAGAGCTTTGCGCGCGGCCTTGCGGTGCTGCGCGCGTTCGGGCCGAGCCGTCGCGCGCTGACCTTGACCGATATTGCCAAGCTGACCGGCCAGCAGCGCTCCACCTCGCGGCGATTTTTGTTGACGCTCTGCGCGCTGGGCTATGCGGTGCAGGACGGTCGCTATTTTTCGCTGACACCCCGGGTGCTGGAACTGGGCTATTCCTATTTGACCAGCCTTGGTTTTCCCACCCTGATCCAGCCGCATTTGACCGGGCTCACCCGGCTATTGGGCGAGTCGAGTTCCGCTGCGGTGCTCGATGGGACGGAGATTGTCTATGTCGCGCGCTCGGCGGCGCCGCAGCGTTTGATGTCGATCAGCCTGGGTATCGGCAGCAGGCTACCTGCCTTCGTCACGTCAATGGGACAGGCCTTGCTC
>JAJZEG010000060.1 GCA_021828605.1 Pseudomonadota bacterium
CTGATCCGATTGGGTAAAGCGAGGCCGGCGCGCACCATCATCCATGTTAGTTAATCGCCTCCAAACGACGCTGACGGGTTTCAATACCGAAAAATAGGACGGCAAGGATGAGCAACACTAACAACCCGATCATCATGCTCAAAACCCCTTTCACCCCATCGACATTGAATAAATGCACAACGAGGAATGGGGTGATGATCGTCGCACCCCGACCAAACATATTGCAAAGTCCCGAGGCGCGCAGCCGAATTTCGGTTGGGAACAATTCAGGAATATAAATCGCGAATAACATCGCGACCAACACATAAATTGGCACGGTCAGGGCAAATCCAACCACTGGCAGCAAAGCCGGGTCACGCACGAACGGGTATATCGCGCCAAACAAAATCGCAAAGCACGACGCGGTGACGATGCTTGGTTTGCGTCCCCAGCGATCAGCGCCGAACGCGCCAATCGCCGAGCCAATCGGCGCGCCGATTGCCATCAGCACGGCATAGCCAAAGGTTTGCGCAACCCCTAGCCCCTGCTTGACCATAAAAGTCGGCAGCCAAGTAATAAAGCCGTAAATCAGGGTGTTGATGACGATCAATGCAATACAGCCAAGCACCAAGCGCGCCAGTAACGGTGCGGTGAATAGCGCCGAAAACGGCTGCAACGGGGCCGCCGTTTCGGCGACTGGTGTTGGCAGAGGCTGGCCATTCGCCGCTTGGGTTTCAATGCTGCGCAATAGCGCATCGGCTTGCTCATGCTGTCCCACCGTTTCCAGCCAGCGCGGTGATTCCGGCAGTGATTTGCGCGCCTGCCAAACAAAGAGCGCGCCGATCCCACCGAGGATGAACATGATCCGCCAGCCAAAATGCGGGACTAACGCATAGCCCAGCAATGCCGATATTGGCAGGCCGGTCACCACGATCACCGCCATCATCCCCAGCCAACGCCCGCGCGCGGCGGGCGGAATAAACTCGGTGAGCGTCGAATAACCCACCACGTTCTCCGCACCAAGGCCAAAGCCCATTACAAAGCGCAGCAAAATCAGCACGCCCATGCCGGGCGCAAAGGCTGCGGCGATTGAGGCGAGGCCGAAAATGGCCAAATTCGCCTGATAGGTGAAACGCCTTCCATAGCGGTCACCGAGGAAACCGGTTACCACCGAGCCGAGCATCATGCCCACGAACGTCGCCGAAACAAACAAGGCCGCCTCGGGCAGGGTGGCAAAGCCGCTCCGAATCGTCGCTCCCAGCACGGTTGCCGCGATGTAAATATCGAACCCATCGAAAAACATGCCAATGCCGATGAGCCACATAATGCGCCGGTGAAACGGCCCGATCGGCAGCCGGTCCAACCGGGCCCCCGCCGAATAACGTGGAATTGTTTGGCTCATTGTTGTTTCCCCCATTTTTGTTTGATTTTAGGCAACGATTGCCGCGCGACGGAGTGCTGCTAACACCCGTAGCTCCGCCGCATCGATATGCGCGCGCAGCAACCGGGCAGCAGTGCGCCCATCGCCCTGCGCAATCGCTTGCGCAATCGCGCGATGTTCGGCGATCAGCAAATCAGGCCGCCGACCCTCAATTTGATCCAAACTTACCCGCACCAGCCGGTCCGATTGCTCAATCACGTCAATGCAGGACGCCGCAAGCCTGCGGTTCGGCGTCATTGCGGCGAGCGCGCAGTGAAAGCGCCGGTTATCGTCAATGAACGACACGGCATCATCGCCGGCAGCCACTTCTAACAAAATTGCCCGTGCCGCCGGATCAGCGGACCGCGCCGCCTGCAACGCGGCCTCGGGCTCTAACAGCCGGCGCAAGCCGAACATATCGGCGGCGTCACGCACCGAAATCGGCGCCACCCGATAATATTGGCGCGGCACAATCACCACCAAGCCTTCAGCCTCAAGGCGCAGCAACGCCTCGCGCAGCGGCGAACGACCAACCTGATAGCGGGCAATCGTTTGCGGTTCGCGAAGCTCTGCCCCCGGCGCCAACCGGCAGGTCAAAATATCGTCTTTCAGCGCGGTATAGACGCTTGATCGCATTAGCATTATTTCGCTCCAAACTCAGTTGTGATATATCACGAAGTGAAAAACAAGCCTAAATTACGCTTTGAGACCTGTTAATTTTCTGCTATGGAAACTTTCTGACGAACGCTAAATCACCGTTTAATATATTAATGAAGGCACCGGGGCGAAAATGACCATCCATAATCTGGCTTGCGGCCAACTTCGCGCCCGGCGCTCAGGCGCGGGAAAACCAATCCTGCTGCTGCATTCGCTGCTCGCCGATTCCAGTAGCTGGTCGGGCCTCGCGCCGTTACTTGAAGGACTCGCCGAAATCATTGTGCTTGACCTGCCGGGTTTCGCCGGATTGCCGCCGATTGAGGGTGGGCTGCGCCCAATCGCCGCAGCACTCAGCACCGCGATCACAGAGCTTGATTTGCCGTCGGCGCCGATGATTATTGGTAATGGTTTCGGTAGTTTTCTCGCTTTGCAACTCGCCCTCGACCATCCCGACCAGGTTGGCGCACTAACGCTGATCGGCGCCGGGTTGCGCTTCACTGAGCCCGGGCGCGCTGCTTTTCGCGCCATGCGCGAGGCGGCCCAAGCAAATGGCCTCGCCGCGATAGCTGATACGGCGATGGCGCGATTGTTTGGTGCGGCCTTTCGCGCGGATTACCCCAACCTCATCGCCGAGCGGCGCCTCGCGTTTTTGCGCACCAACCCCACCCAATTCAACGCCGCCTGCACTGCCCTGGAAACACTTGATTTTACCGCAGAGATTCATCGACTGGCCCTTGATACCCGCATCCTGGTCGGCGCCGAAGACCAGGCCACCCCGCCGGCCATGGCCCAAGCCCTCGCCGAAGCGGTTCCCCATGCCCAACTGACGATTCTCGCCGGCCTCGCCCATGTCCCGCAACTACAAGACCCCGCTGCCCTTGCCGCATTGATCCGGTAATTTCCGACACCCAATTTGGTCAATCTTTCTTTGCAGGGGCGGCCCAGCGAGGGCTGTTCGGCGGCCAGCCGGAACGTTGGTTTTTATGTGATAATTATCACATCATATTTCGGTGCGATGAGTTATTAATCCGTTCAGACGCAATGGACTTTCTCATCAACCCCCGCCCGCTTTTTTTCTGACGGGCATCAAGGAGAACCAAGCCATGACCGCCCATACCGCCGATATTGCCCTTATCACCCCTGGCCCCGTCCTGCTTCGGCTGCAACGCGAGCCCGTCATTCGGGCCACCCATTTCGTGCAACGGCCCGGCATTATTGACCGCGACTACGACATCGGGGGCCGCGTAAAACTAACCGGTATGATTGCTGCCACCGCGATCACGCTGATCACCGCCGCTATTTTTTTGTTTCTGTAAGGCGCGTCTCTTATACCATCAGGCGAGGTTTCGGTTCGCCCCTCCCGATGATTTCCAATGATTAATGTGTTTCGGCAGATGTTCATCGCCACGTGCATTTCATCCAATGCAACCATTCCGATGAACAGGAAACCGCCGTGCAAGATATTTATCGACATCAGATCGTTGTGGTCACCGGTGCGGGTGCTGGTGTCGGCCGGGCTACCGCGCGTGAATTTGCCAAGCAAGGCTGTGACGTTGCGTTGCTCTCGCGCGAGCAGGATCGGTTGGAGAACGCCGCCGCAGAACTTCGCGGGCTTGGGGTGCGCGCTTTGGCGATCCCGACCGATGTTGCCGATCCCAGTGCCGTGGAAGCCGCCGCTGAACAGGTTGAACGCGAATTAGGCCCCATTGATGTCTGGGTGAACGTCGCGATGGCGACCGTGTTTTCGCCGGTCGAGGAATTGACCGCCGAGGAGGTCAAGCGGGGCACCGAGGTAACGTATTTGGGCCAAGTCTATGGCATGATGTCGGCGCTCAAAAGAATGCGCCCGCGCAATCGCGGCGCCATCGTCAATGTCGGCTCTGCCTTAGCCTATCGGTCGGTTCCGTTGCAGGCCATTTATTGCGGGGGCAAGGCCGCGATTCGCGGCTTCACCGACAGTTTGCGCTGCGAGCTTTTGCACCAAAAATCGAATATTCATATTACCATGGTGCAATTACCAGCGGTCAACACCCCGCAATTTGACTGGGCGATGAACAAAACCGGGTATCGCGCCCGTCCGGTGGCGCCGGTTTATGAACCAGAGGTGCCGGCCAAGGCCATCGTATTTGCGGCCAGCCATCGGCGGCGAGAAATTTGGGTGGGCATTCCAACCGTTGCAGCGATTGTCGGCAACTTCGTCGCACCGGGCTTGCTTGATCGGTATCTCGGTAAAACCGGGTATCGGAGCCAAACAACCAAAACGCCGGTTAATCCCGAGCAGCCGAATAATTTGTATGAACCGGTGAAAGGCGGTTATGGCGCGCGTGGTCGATTTGGCAGCGAAGCCTATAATGGCAGCCTCGAATTATTCACCGACCGCCATCAAATCGCGGCCTATGCCGCTTTGGGCGGACTATTGCTTGCTGTGCATCTTCTGGCCAAAAAATATGATTTTTGACCGGAGCGGCGCCGATGCCTGACGATCATTACGATATCATCGTGATCGGCAGCGGCCCCGGCGGGGCGTCACTCACCCAAAGCCTCGCCGCGACCGGCAAAAAAATCCTGCTGCTCGAACGCGGCGACTATTTGTCGCGCACTCAGAATAACTGGTCGGCGCAAGCGGTTTTTGTCAAAAAAAAGTACCAGGCGCCGGACATCTGGTATAATTGCGACGGTAAGGCGTTCCATCCGGGCTTGCATTATTATGTTGGCGGCAATTCCAAAGTCTATGGCGCGGCCCTGTTCAGAATGCGCGAGCGCGATTTCGACGAGATCCAGCATAAAAGCGGCATCTCACCGGCCTGGCCGGTGACGTATGATACGTTCGAACCCTATTATGCGCAGGCCGAAGCGCTGTTCCATGTTCACGGTCAGCGCGGTGAAGATCCGACCGAACCGTGGTCGAGCGGTGGATTTCCTCATCCGGCTGTCGCACATGAAGGCAAGGTTCAAGCATTGCATGATGCGCTGTTGCAGGACGGGCTGCACCCGTTCCATCTGCCGCTGGGTATTTTGCTCGATGAGGCGCAGGGCAGGCCGACGCCAACCAGCACATGCATCAAATGCGACGCATTTGACGGGTTTCCTTGTTTGCTCAATGGCAAGGCCGATGCGCAGGTTATTTGCGTCGACCCCACGCTGGCCGCACATTCCAATGTGACGCTGTTGACCAATGCTTATGTGACCAAGCTTGACACCGACCCTTCGGGCCGGACCATCACCGGGGTTCAGGTTACGCGCCACGCGGAGGAGAACCGATTTTCAGCAGACATCGTGGTTGTGGCTTGCGGCGCACTGAGTTCAGCTTTGCTGCTGCTGCGCTCGGCAAATGACGCTCATCCCAACGGCCTCGCCAACGGCTCCGATCAGGTCGGTCGCAATTATCTTCGCCATAACCAAGCGGTGCTGATGGCGATTTTGAAAGAGCCGATTGAGGCGGTGTTCCAGAAAACCATGGCGATCAGCGACTATTATTTTGGCGATGACGATTTTCCATTTCCGATGGGATTGATCCAGTCTTGTGCCAAAGTTCATGGTGAACAGATCAGAGGTGAATCCCTCGCCTCATGGATGTCGTTTTTGCCGGAAATGCCGTTTGAAATGGTCGCGCGGCACGCGATAGATTTTTGGCTTTCCGCCGAGGATCTGCCGCACCCGGATAATCGGATCATGATCGGGGCCGATGGCAAGGTTATTCTCAATTTGATCGAGACCAACCCTGAGCCGCTGAAGCAGCTCCGCAAACGCCTTGAAACTATTTTGAATAAAGCCGCCTCACACCGCTCTATTTTGGAACGCTCGCTCTATTTCGATAAAAACATCCCCCTCGCGGGCACGGCCCATCAGGCTGGAACATGCCGATTTGGCATCGATAAAAATACGTCGGTGCTCAATACCGATTGCCGTGCGCATGAGGTGGATAATTTATATGTGACCGACGCGAGTTTTTTTTGTTCGATCAGCGCGGTCAATCCGACACTGACAATCATCGCTAACGCGTTGCGGGTGGCTGATCACTTGAAGGCGCGGCTTGGAGCGGTCGGGTGATCGCCGCAGCGACCTTTGCTGAGCGCAAGCGCTCCGGCTCGGCGATTGAGGGATGCGGTGAATGAAAGCTTCATGGCTGCTTCACGGCAACGAAGATGCAGCCATCGATCCGCCGCACGGCGTCGTTGCGTGCCCCGACTGCGGAACCGCGCAAACCATGCCGCACCGCAGCGGTCATGGCGTTATCCATTGCGTGACCTGCGACAGCCCGCTGGAACAAACCGTCGGGCGAAGCCTTAATGCGGCGCTGGCGGTATCGCTCACCGCGCTCATTCTGCTGCTTCCGGCCAATATTCTGCCGTTGCTGAGTGTTAATATTCTGGGCAGCGAAAACCGAACCGTTATCGCCTCCGGGATTATCGGGGTGGCGCATCAAGGCTGGCCCTTGATCGCGATTATCACCGGTTTGGAAATTATCGTCCTGCCGCTTTTGCGCTTTGGATTGCTCACGGCGGTTTTGTTAGCCCTGCGCTTTGGTCACCGTGCGTCCTGGATCGGCCCGGCCTTCCGCTGGTCGGAAATGCTCGATGATTGGGCAATGCCTGACGTGTTCCTGTTCGGCTGCATTGTCGGCTATAGCCGCGTGGCACCGTTCCTGCCGGTGGTTATTGGCGGCGGTGGATATTGCTTAATCGCTGTCGCGTTGCTGACCCTGATCACCCGATCCACGCTTGAGCGTCGCGCCCTTTGGCGGCGGATTCGTCCCCCCGCCGAAACCATTACGCCGGACATGGTCGGCTGTGTGGGTTGCGACCTCGCACTTCCCGCCGCATTCGATGGCAAACGCTGCCCGGCTTGCCACGCGCGGGTTTGGCGGGTTCGCCCGTTTGCCACCATGGAGGCCTTCGCCCTTACCGCTGCCGGCGCCGCCTTCTATCCGATCGCTTATGTGTACCCGATGGAATATAGTGTGCAGCTCGGCTCGTTTCACGGCTATTCAATCATGACGGGCGTGGTGAAACTGCTTCAGGCCAAATTATGGGTGTTTGCCGCGATTATATTCGTCGCCAGCGTTCTCATCCCTTTTCTGAAACTGATATCCTTATGTTGGTTCGCCTGGTCAATTCACCAGCGTTCGGGGCGTCACCTCAAATTCAAAACCAAGCTCTATCGGGTGATCGACCGGATCGGGCGTTGGTCGCATATCGATGTGTTCACCATCGCGGTGTTTCTGCCGCTGATGCATCTGCCGGGATATTTGAGCGTCGTGGTCGGGCGGGCACTGCCGGCCTTTTTGGCAGTTGTTGTGCTAACAATGTTCGCGACGAAGCTGTTTGATCCTCGTGAATTATGGCATGCGGCGGCAGCTGGCGCGCGTGAGCCGCAATGGCTGAACCAAGCGGATCGATGACATGAACCCGTCAGATGACACTGATCACGCGGATCCGCCTCAACCGCAACAGGCGCGCTTCAAAAAGAGTCGGTGGCCGGGACTGATCTGGGCCGCACCGCTCGCCGCCATTATGATTGTCAGCTGGCTGGGCTTTCGATCCTTCGAACATGGTGGCCCAACGGTGCGGGTGATTTTTCCCATTACCGGCGGGCTAAAGGCTGGTAATACCAAGGTTGAGTATAAGGGCGTTAAGGTCGGCACGGTGAGCGCGGTCAAGGTGGGAAAATCGCTCCGCAGCATCAAGGTCACCATCAATTTTACCGCCGTGATGACCCATCATCTGGGCAAGGCGACTCAGTTCTGGATTGCGGGGCGGAAGGTTAGTTTATCCAACCTGTCATCGATCAAATCGGTCATCGCGGGACCCTTTATCGGCATCGACCCGGCATCCGGGCCGATCACCCATCATTTCACCGGCCTGTCCCGCTCGCCCGTGCTAACACGGGGCGAGCCGGGTGCTGCACTAACGCTCTATACCGCCAAAATCGGCAATATATCGCGTGGGTCTCCGGTCTATTACAAAAATTACCGGGTTGGCCGGGTGATGCGTCGGACCATGCTGCCCGGTGGCCATATGTTCCATATTAAGGTCTTCATCGACCGCGCCTATATTGGTTTGATCGACTCACGCAGCGCGTTTTGGAATGCGGGTGCGGTGCATGTGCAAACCGGCGGTTCCGGGCCATCCGTGCAAATCCAGTCGGTGCCGGCCTTGTTCAGCGGCGCCATCGCGTTCGAAACCCCGGCCTCAAAACGCGGCGCCAAACCGTTTCACCATAACGAGGCGTTCAAACTCTATGGCAGTGAGCAGTCGGCGCGCACCGCGCCAAGTGCCAATGCCGTGCGCTATTCGATTATTTTCCCAGGCGGCCCGCACGGTCTGGCGAAAGGCGCGCCGGTGAAACTAGAGGGCGCTCCGGCGGGCGTCGTTACCCGGGTGCAGATGAAATATTATCAACGATTAGGCGATCTGCAGACCCGCATTGTGATCGCGCTCGAACCGGCCGATATTCCTCTTGCCGACGCGCATTGGAACGCTGCGGACCCCCGACCGCAGTTGAACGCCATTCTGCGTCAGTTAATCGCGCATGGCTTGCGAGCGCAGCTCGGCAGTTCGACCCCGGTTGTCGGCGGCAAGCTGATTTCACTAACATTGATGAAACACCAGCCCCCGGCAACCCTCGGCGCGGGCAACCCACCCTTGATCCCCTCAACGCCGACGGGTCAATCGATCAGCCAGATCATGGCGCAGGTCAGCAGCATATTGGTCAAGGTCAACGGCGTGACCAGCCGGATTTCGAGGCTCAGCAAATCGCCCCGCACGAGGCGGACATTGGAGCGTTTAGATCGCACGGTTGCCCATATCGATGCGATCACCCGCACCACCAGCGCGCAGCTTCCACAAATTCTGGTTGAGCTGCGCAAAAGCACGAAGGATGCCCAGGCCGCCTTGCGTTCAGCGCACCGGTTGCTGGCCAGCCAGGGCGGTGCTGTCAGCGGGCCAGATGCAGGATCCTTGCCCCGCGCCATTCACCAACTCACCCGCGCGGCGACGTCCTTACGCGAACTAACCGATTATCTCCAAGCCCATCCGAACGCCGTGTTATTTGGCAAGAGAAAATGATGAAATATCTCCGCCTCGCCCCTTGGATCGGTCTGATCGCGCTGGCGGGGTGCGCGGGTAAACCGACGACCTATCTGTCGCTGGCACCGCAAAGCGCGCCACGCACCGCCTTTGGCGCTCCGGGCGCGCCAATCGCGGTTGCGCCCATCGCGGTTGCGCCCATCGCGGTTGCGCATGTGTCGTTACCGCCCTCGCTTGACCGGCTTTATCTGACCAGCCAGATCGGCCCGACCCGGTTGCACGTCGCGCGTCACGCACGTTGGGCGGCGCCCTTGAACGGGTTGATCCAGCGCACATTAGCCGACGATTTGGCAGCGCGATTGACCGGGGTTCAGCTTTTGATGCCGGGCGACCCGATACCGCAAAGCGGCGTGCGACTAGTGCGGGTGAATATCGACCAATTTATGCGCCTGGCGGAGGGGAAAGTTGCGCTTACGGTCGATTGGTCGGTGGTTGCGCCGCGTCAGCATGCCGTGATGGTTCATCGGACGGCAATTTTGGTGAGCAGCGGGCTACGCCCCACCGAGCAGGCCAACGCCATGAGCGTTGCTTTGGGTCGGTTAGCGGACCGGATTGCGCAAGAGTTTGTGCGTCACTAGAGCGCATTCCGTTCGCTTTGGCTCACCGATAGCGCTTTGTCATTGCCGCGCATTGCGCGTCAATTCCAAACGATGAGGCTCTAGCCCCCGGCCCGCTGGAGGGTGGGGCCTGACAGGTTTAGGATGCTGGTGACTAACGCTAAATGACTGAGCGCTTGCGGGAAATTGCCCGCCAACCGCTGGGCCGGCACGTTATATTCCTCCGCCAGCAATCCGACATCATTGCGGATCGCTAAAACCCGCTCGATCAGCGCGCGTGCGCCCTTTATGTCGCCCTGCATGGTCCGACAATCCGCCAGCCAGCAACTACAGGCGATGAAACTGCCTTCCGGGTTGGGCCCGTGCGCCGGGTTGCGACGAACCAGGCCGCCTTCCATCAGCTCGGCTTCCACCGCCGCAATTGTTGCGGTGATTCGCGGGTCATCGATGGGGAGAAACCCGACCAGCGGCAGCAGCAACAGGCTCGCATCAATGCCCAACCCGCCATAATAATCGACGAATCGTCCTAGGCCTGGGTGATAGCCGTCCCGGCAGATTTCGGCATGCATGTGCTGCACCAGCTGCTCCAATTCGCCCAGCCGTTTTGGCTCGAGCGCCGCGCGAATGGCATCGTTCTTCAGCATCCGGCTGAGCCCGGCCCAACAGACGGCGCGGGCATAGACATAATGGCGCTGCTCGCCCCGGGATTCCCATAAACCGGCACCGGGGTCTGACCAGGTCGCGGCGATATTTTCGGCGATGGCGATTTCGATTTGGATGCTGTGCGGGGTTCGCTCAATCCCAGCGCGGGCGGCCAGATGAAACGCGTCGATAACCTCACCATACACGTCAGCCTGATGCTGGCAGGATGCAGCATTGCCAATCCGAACGGGTTGCGAATAATCATAGCCGACCAGCCAGTCCACGCTCCATTCCGGGATATGCCGGTCGCCATCGATCCGATACATAATTCGCATCTGATCAGGGTCGCCCGCGATTGCGCGCAAAATCCAATCACGCCACTCGCGCGCCTCATCGGTAAAGCCCGCATTCAATAAAGCGGTCAGGGTAAAGGTCGAATCCCGCAGCCAGCAGAACCGGTAATCCCAGTTCAGCGACTGGCCGGGAGATTCCGGCAGTGACGTGGTCGGTGCGGCCACCAAACCGCCGGTCGGACGATAAATCATCGCCTTCAAGGTGATCAACGAGCGCCGGACCGCTTCAGGAAACAATGGCTGCTTTGTCATCTGACCGAGCCAGTCGCGCCAGAAATGCTGGGTTGCCTCAAGCGCCTCATCAGCATCAAGCGCGTCGGGGACCGGCTCGTTTGTGCTCGCGTAGGACAGGGTGAACACGAACCGCGACTCTGGCGTAACGGTCAGTTCGGCGTCAATCGCGCCATCCTGGCTTTGCAACGCCACCGGCGCGCGAAACACCACCTTATGCGCGCCCGCACCCGCCACCAGCTGCTCCGCTTGCAGCTCGGTCCAGGGGGCCAGGGCTCCATAATTGAACCGCAGAACCAACCGGCTGCGGATCACCACATTGCCGCGCACGCCTTCAACAATCCGGATCACCACCGAGCGATGCCCCCGCATCGGCATGAAATCAATGATCCGCACCGCCCCGTCCTCGGTTTCGACCAGGCTTTCCAGCACCAGCGTGTCGGTCTGGTAGTGGCGGGTGACGGTGGCCGGGCTGAGCGGTGCGATTTGCCAAGAGCCATTAGTTTCATCGCCAAGCAGACTTGCGAAGCAGGCATCGGAGTCAAAACGCGGCCAGCATAGCCAGTCGATTGAGCCGTCCCGGCGCACCAAGGCAGCGGTTTCCCCATCGCCGATCAGGGCATAATCCTCAATCGGGGCGCTCATAGCTCGCCCCGCGCGGCGAGTGCCTTGATCCGGTCCGCCGTGCGCATGGCAATCGTCTGGATGGTCAGTGCGGGATTAACCCCGCCGACGGTTGGAAATACCGACCCGTCGCACACCCATAAATTGGGGATGTCCCAGCTCCGGCAATCAGCATTGACCACGCTGGTGGCTCGGTCAAACCCCATGCGGGCGGTGCCGCCGAGGTGATTGGTGTCATCATCCTGGCGGAACCGGTCGGTCGCCCCAATCGCCTCAAGGCTCATCATCATCTGGTCGAGCGCGTGGTCGATGAGTTTTTTGTCATTCTCGCCCCAGGAATAGGTGATCCGGGCCACGCGCAGCCCGTACTGGTCGGTCTCGTCGGCCAAGGTGACGCGGTTGCGTTCGTCGGGTAACATTTCGCCGACCATTTTGACCCCGATTTGGTGATTATAATCCATCATCGCGGCGCGGAGCGGCTCGCCCCACAGCCCACGCGACCCGGTTTGCACCGACGCCCATTCGATGGGCAGGGGCCCCTGCCCCATCCAGCAATAGCCGCCGTGAAAATCCTTACGGTCCTGGTAATTCCAATGTTCGGTGATCGCGAGCGATGGCGGACCCTTGTTCCACCGCACTTCATCCGCCATCCGGCCCCACGCCGCCTGGTTCGCCTGGGTCATCAGATTTTTGCCGACGAGCCCCGATCCATTCGCCAGCCCGTCGGGAAACCGCTCGGTCGCCGAGTTGAGCAGCAGCCGCGGCGTCTCAATCGCGTAGCCCGCAACCACCACATGCCGCGCCCGTTGGAATCGCCACGCCCCGTCGCGGTGGTAATGCACGCCCGTCGCGCGTCCCGCTTCGTTGGTTGCGATGCGTCCCACCATCGCCAGGTCGCGGATTTCGGCCCCGGCTTTGAGCGCACGCGGGATCCATACGGTCAGTGCGCTCTGCTTGGCGTTGGTCGAGCAGCCGAACCGGCAGAACCCGCGATAAACACAAGGCGGCGACTTGCCGTGCGGCGCCGATACCGTGGCGAGCGGGGTTTCCGACCAACCATAGCCCAGCGCCTCGCACCCTTTCGCGAGCAGCTTCGCGGCCGCGTTCATTTCATGGGCGCGGTACGGATAGCGCGGCCGCTTCGGCCCCCACGGGTAGGTGACCGGCCCGGAAATGCTCAGCGCGCGTTCGGTTAGCGTGTAATAATGCCACATCTCCTGCCAGCCGATGGGCCAGTCGACGCCATATCCCAGACGAGAGCGGCTTTTGAACCAATCGGGGCGAAACCGCAGCGAGACCATGGCGTAATGCACCGTGCTGCCGCCCACGGCCTTGCCGCTGTTATTACCGCCCATTTTGAGCGGATTGGCGCCATCGCAGACCCGCTTATCGGTCCAATAAAGCTGGTTTTGCGCGGTTTCATCGGAGGCGAAATCGGATAGGGGTCGAAAATACGGGCCAGCATCGAAAGCGACCACCGAGAATCCGAGTTCCGATAGCCGCGCGGCCAGTGTGCCACCCCCGGCGCCGGTCCCGACAATGACGAAATCAACCGCCTCGTCTTCGTCATAGGTTTTCATCGGCACGAACCCGCCATCAGGATCGAACACATCCGGCGCGAAACCCCCCATCGCGCGCGGATGGGCTGCGGCCTCACCCAACATGGCGGTTCTCGGCCCGTATCCGCGCTTGGGGATCCGGCTTGGCTTCGATTGCCTCCCACGGATCGCGGCGGTTCAACGCCATGCGCACATAGCCGCGCGGACTGGCGGGCCCACCGAAGCCGATTTCGCTCCAGGCGGTCGGATGCGAATAATAGGCGGCGGGAATATCGGCGAGCACGCGGTTGGCGAAAAACCGAGCCGAGCCCATGCCGCCCCAGGCCGGATCGGTCAGGTCGCCGTTTTGGGCGCGGATCAGCAGGGCATCCTGGGAAGCGGGTTCGAGTTGATCGAACCCTTGTCCAAAGGCCAGTTGGGCCTCGGCATCCAACGCCGCTAAGCCCCGCCGCCATGCCTCGGCATCATAGGGCAGATCACCGCTGCGAAATCCCTGGGTTTGGTTTTCAAACAAGGCTGCATCGAGCAGGGACGCGGTCGGGATCGGCGGTCGCCCGGGCGGCTGCGGCAGGATGCGGGCGCATAAAGCGAGAAGGATTCTCCACTCCCGGTCCGCAAAAAAGCGCGGCTCGTTGCTCACAGCCAGCCGCCGATTAACAACGCGCCGGGTTGGCTCGTCCCATGATGGGGTATGTCGCTTGTCGAGAACGTTATAGCCCGGATAGCGATCAGGCGCCGAGCCGGTCATGCCGGATCTCCCGGCAGAACCTTGGCGATAATCTGGCGCACGCTGCCTTTCAGCACACTCGCCAATTCCGGCTCCTTGGGCAGCATCGCTATGAAGTTGCGCGCGTCCTTCAACGTAATATGCGGCGGCAAAGGCGGCACGTTGGGGTCGGTATAGGCTTCGAGGATCACCGGGCGGTCGGCTGCCAACGCCTCGTCCCAGGCGGCACTGACCTGGTCGGGATGATTGACAAAAATGCCCTTCAGCCCAAGCAGTTCGGCATATTTGTGATAAGGGATGTCGGGAATGCTCTGGGTGGATTCGGTTTTGCCTTCGCCCAGTTGGATCCGCTCCTCCCAGGTCACCTGATTGAGATCGCGGTTATTCAGAACCAGCACGATCAGATGCGGATTGGCCCATTCCCGCCAGTATTTGGCGATGGTGATCATGACGTTGATGCCGTTCATTTGCATCGCGCCATCGCCCATGAACGCAATCACGGTGCGATCAGGAAAGGCGAATTTGCCAGCGACCGCATAGGGCGTTCCCGCGCCGAGTGAGGCGAGGCCACCGGATAGGGAGGCCTTCATGCCACGGCGGATTTTCAGGTCGCGCGCATACCAGTTGGCGACCGAGCCGGAATCAGCGGTCAGAATACAGTTTTCCGGCAATTTCGGCGAAAGCTCCCAAAAGACCCGTTGCGGATTGAGCGGGTCCGCCGGTTCCATCGCCCGCGCTTCCAGCGTTTTCCACCACTGCGCCACCTCGGTTTCAATCTTGGTGCGCCAAGCGTTATTATTATTCTGCTCCAACATGGGCAGCAATTTGCGCAAGGATGCCCGCGCATCCCCTACGATATTCACCTCCATCGGGTAGCGCAGGCTCAAATTTCGCCCATCAATATCGATTTGCACGGCCCGGGCGTCACCCGGTTTGGGCAGAAACTCCGAATAAGGGAATGATGAGCCAATGACCAACAAGGTGTCGCATTCTTTCATCATGTCCCAGCTCGGCTTGGTCCCGAGCAGGCCGAGCGAACCGGTGACATAGGGCAAATCATCCGGCACCGCAGCTTTGCCCAACAGCGCCTTGGCGATACCGGCATTGAGCCGCTCGGCCACGGCGATCACCTCATCCGTCGCGGCCAATGCACCGGCCCCCACCAGCATCGCCACTTTTTTGCCCGCGTTCAGCACGCCAGCGGCGGTGCGCAGGATATCATCATCCGGGGTCATCGCCGGGCCGGCATACCCCACGCCGGTATGGGTCGCGCCATGCGCCATCGGTGGGTCTTCGTAGGGGAGTTCCTGTAAATCATTCGGCAGAATAACCGCCGTCACCACGCGCAAAGTTTGTGCAATCCGCACCGCCCGGTCGATCAAATGCCGCACCTGGCCGGGCACGCTCGCGGTCATCACGAAATCGGCGGCGACGTCCTTGAACAAATTTTGCAGATCAACTTCCTGCTGATAACTCGCGCCGAGCGCCATGCGCGCCTGCTGACCCAAAATCGCCACGACCGGCATATGGTCGAGCTTGGCGTCATAGAGCCCGTTGAGCAAATGGATCGCGCCCGGGCCGGAGGTCGCGTAGCATAACCCGACCTCGCCGGTGAATTTGGCATGGGCCGAGGCCATGAACGCCGCCATCTCCTCATGGCGCACCTGGACATAATGCATAAAATCCTTGGCCTGTTCCAACGCGACATCCAGGCCACCGACGCCGTCGCCCGGATAGCCGTAAACCCGCTTCAGCCCCCATTCCGACAGGCGTTTCCAGACAAAGTCGGCGACAGTTTGGGCCATCATCGGTTTCCTTTGAGTGAGGGGTGAAACGGGCTGGTTTCAGTCATCCGGGTGATCGCGCAGCAGCCCGAGAGCGGCGAGGGCCGCGAGGGCCAAGCCGGTGAAGCTCGGCGGGGCGGGGATCGGCGGCCCGTCCACCATGTTTTGGCGCCAGTTCCGCCAGCCGCCCATGGCGCGCGAGACCCCGTAAATGTGAAACCCGGCCCCGGCGATGCCCATGATCGCGGTCGCCCGGACCCAGAAGCGGGTGAGCCGCCTCGGATGCCGTGAGGGCCCCAGGGCCGCATTCACCATCATCGCGGCCGCGAGCGGGGGCATGGTTACCGGTAGATACATAAACGGGTTCTGGAACGCGCCCCGGAAGTGCAACAATCCGGCCTCGCCGCTGGTACCCAGCAATCCTGCCGCCGCCGCCAACCCGACGATCCGCCCGGCACTGATCCCTAATAGTTCAGGATCGCGATGCGCGGGCGTATCGCGCACCCGTTCCGCCAAAACACCCATCAATCCCGATAGTCCAATGGCCGCCGGAGCGCCGATTGGCCCGGAATAGAACATATTCTGCCAGGAAAACCCGCCCGGCTTTTTCAGGGCGTTATAAATATGAAACCCAGTGCCAACGACGCCGGTGGCGGCGGCCAGAGCGAAGGTGGCATGGCGCAGCCGATGCGCGCGAGGGCTGGAATCGGCCACGCCATGGATGCTGGCAAACAGCGACAAGCTCGCGCTGACCAAGGGCGTCACCATCGCCTTGTTGTGGAACCCGCCCCGGTAATGTTCGTTGGCGCTATCAAGCAGAACCGAAAGGGCTAGAAGCCCCGAACTATGGTTCAGACGATGCGCCGCGGTAACCGTTGCCCGCCGGAAATCGTCGCTCCTCGGGGCAATGATCCTGGCGCGCGGCTTGCGGCGCGATGCCTTAGTCGCTGTTAACGGCATAGGCTTGCGCCTCCTTTTCCCTGAGGGTCAGCCCATGACCAGGGCGGGAAAGATCCGGCGTGACAGTGCCACCGCGCGCCCTAGGTGCGCCGTCAAACAGCTGCTGCTCAATCCGGACGTGATCATGGAACCATTCCAAATTGCGGAAACGGGGTGCGGCGCACACCACATGACAATGCGCCGAGGGCGCGCAATGGGCGGAAACATCGACATGATACGCGTCGCAAATCGCCGCCGCCTGCAAAAATCCGGTCACACCACCGCAGCGGGTGATGTCGATCTGCTGGACATCGGTGGCGCCCGCTTGCAGCATGTGCCGCGTATCATCGATGGTGAAGCTATATTCGCCGGCAGCAATATCGATTTTCGGGCCGATCCGGCTGCGCACGAACGCCATTCCGACCAGATCGTCCGAGGAAACCGGTTCTTCAAACCAGGATATGTCATATTCGGCGAGCTGTTCGGCCATCCGTAACGCCGCGCGGGGCGTGAAGGCACCGTTCGCATCCACATATAAGGCAGCGCTGCCAATCGCCTGACGCGCCATCGCCACCCGATGCGGGTCAGCCTGCGGATCAGTGCCGATCTTGATTTTGACGGCATTGCACCCGTCGGTTTCAACCCAGTTTGCCAGCTGGGCCTGCAATGTTGGGTCGTCGTAGGTGGTAAATCCGCCGCTGCCATAAATTGTTGCGGCATCGCGCCGTTGGCCGAGCAGGGTAACCAGCGGCATATCGAGCAGGCGGGCTTTGAGATCCCACAGCGCGATATCGAGCGCGGAAATGGCGCAGGCGGCAATCCCGCTTCGACCGACATTGCGCACCTGCCGCCGTAACACAGCGGTCGCTGCCTGCGGGGCGGCGGCATCCTTGCCTACCAAAACAGGGGCCAGCGTGTGCTTAATCAATCGCGCGGCTGAACCATCCGAATAAGTGAAGCCCAGGCCGTGGCAGCCCCCCGAATCCACCTCCACCACAATCATGGTGGTGTTTGACCAAGCCAGCGTGCCATCCGCTTCGGGCTGGTCGGTCGGGATCGATAAAACCCGCACGCGAACCTGATCGATCACCCTTTTGCCCCGCTTATCTCGGTCCCGCGTGCCCATTGAGCCGCCCTCCTACTCACCCCCACATGAGGTGCGGACACCCCCGATGATAGAAGGCCCGGCGTTAAGACGCGTCCATGATCCGCACGATCTGTTGAGCGGCACTCCAAAATCCTGGCCCTCTAACGCCTGAAATGACGCGCCCTCTCATCGATCAGTATAGCCACCGATCACCGGCAGAATTTCGCCGGTGATAAAGCTCGACATTTGCTTGGAGGCGAGAAAAACATAAGCGGGGGCGATTTCCTCGGGTTGCGCCGGGCGTTTCATCCGGCTCTCCGTGCCGAAACTTTTCATTTTCGCCGCATTATCGCTCGGGTTGAGCGGGGTCCAAACCGGACCGGGCGCCACGGCGTTGACCCTGATCCCGCGCGCGGCCAGGCTGCCCGATAAAGCACGGGTGAAAGCGTGAATCCCGCCTTTGGTCATCGTGTAATCAACGATGGTGGAGTTGCCCAACAAGGCGGTGACCGAGCCGGTATTGATGATCGCTGAACCGGCGGTCAAATGCGGCAGGCAGGCCTGAGTCATGTGGAAATAGCCGTACAGATTGGTTTTTATTGTTAAATCAAAATGATCTTCGGTGAGATCTTCGAACCGGCTCACATGCAGTTGGAACGCGGCATTATTGACCAGAATATCGACGCGTCCAAAGGTCGCGATAACCTGTTCGACCGCATCGAAACAGGATTGCCGATCCGAGACGTCGCCCGCGATGGTCAGCGCGCGTTGCCCTTCGGCTTCAATCGCTTGTTTGACGATGTCAGCATCTTCCTGTTCATGGGCCAAATGCAAAATCGCGACGTCCGCCCCTTCGCGGGCGAACAACACCGCGACCGCCCGCCCGATGCCGGAATCACCGCCGGTAATAATAGCAACGCTGTTGGCGAGCTTGCCGGAGCCTTGCCAATAAGGCGCGTCATACATCGGCGCGGGGGTTTGACCGGACTCGATCCCAGGCTTGGTTTTTGACTCCTGGGGAAAGGGCGGTTCAGGATAGTCGCGCGCACCCGCTTGCATCGCCCCCTCCATTTCAAGCGGTGGGCGGGCCTGATCGGCCTCACGCACCTGTTGCTGAATGGCCTGCTGGCGGGCGACAATGTCCATGGGATGCTCCTGATTGATCAAGGATCAGATTGGACTTTCCCAAGGCGTTACAAATAAAATTACGGTCACTTGGAGCACGATCCGACTAGAGTATCCGTTGTGGTCAAGCGGCGTAAGGTTGCCAATCTCGGCCTGCTTTGAGTAGAGCGTTTGCGAGGACGACGAGTTTACGCATGATGGCGACGATGGCGACTTTTGGTGGTTTTCCGGC
>JAJZEG010000110.1 GCA_021828605.1 Pseudomonadota bacterium
CATGGCCGAGCGTGCCAACCGACAGCGCATATAAATCCGACGGATTATACCGGCGAATCGCCTCGAAATTGGCATAGGTCAAAAATGCCTCACCCTGTTTCCCGTCCGGCAACAGCACGGAAGCCTCGGTGCTCGTCGCCACGCGCGGCGCATTGGGAAACCGGCGCACACCCATCGCCATCCAGCGCGACACCGGCAAGCGATGCGAACGCCCCGCCAATCCAATCGGGAAGCCCGCCGGGATCAGCACCGGTTCGCTTGACGGCAAGCCGGGAACCCACCCGGCTTTGTGCAAATAATTACCAATCGAGGCGAGCGTATCAGGCACATCGGTCCAGATATTGGGCCGTCCAGTGCCCGCGAAATCCACCGCGGTGCTTAAATACACGCTCGGCATGAATTGCGGTTGACCCATCGCCCCGGCCCATGACCCGATCAGCCCTGCCAACGGACGCTGGCCGCGCGCGGCAATGCGCATCGCGGCAATCGCCTCATGGGCGAAATAAGCACTGTTGCGATACCAAGCCAAAGTCACCAGCGCGTTAATCACCTGAAAATCGCCCTGCACGGCGCCGAAATCGGTCTCCACGCCCCAAATCCCCAAAATCGGCACCGCAGAGACCCCAAACCGTTCGCGCACCGATGCCAAGACCGACCGCTGCATGCTGACCTTGCCCCGTCCGGTAACAATCCGGGTCGCGGTGACCGTGCGCGCCCGATATTGCGCCCAAGTCAAGGTAAATTCAGGCTGATGCGCATCAAGATGAATAACTTTTGGATCAGGCGACACCCCGCCCAACGCCGCCGCGACCAGAGTGGCGGGAAGCCCCTGCGCGCGCGCTTGCGCACCCAAGCCGCTCACATAGGCGGCGAAACTAGACGCGGCTTGCGCCCGCCCCACAGAAAGGCGCGCCGTTGAACCGAGGGCCAAGGTGAGCGGAATGGCAGCAACAATCGAACGGCGATCCATTTTTCGTCCTGTCAGGTCGGGGGTGCGCAGCGGCAAGGATATTGGCCCGCTCGACCAGTCAATTCAACCACCTGCTCATATCATGGCGCCCATTGATCCGCCATCAAACCCGCCGCCGCCAAATCACACAGCCGCTCCAACACTTCGGGCTCTTGCGCCCCGGCGATGGCGTTGCTTTGCTCGATGACAAAAAATGGCACGCCGTTGATGCCCAACCGATGCGCCTGCAAATTATCGGCATGAACATCTTCGGTTACCGCATCATGAGCCAGGAAATTTCGTGCTGACTCAATATCCAACCCGACCGTCGCCGCCAACTGCGCCAGAATTTCACGACGGCCAATATCCCGCCCCTCGCGAAAATAGGCCTGAAAAATCTCAAGCACCAGACGCTCGGTCGCCGCACCCCCGGCCACGGACATCGCGAAACGGAGCAAACGATGCGCATCTACACTGCTTGGGGTGCGGGTAATGCGCGAAAAATCAAAGGTCAGCCCATCAGCCGCCCCAATTTCGCTAATCGCCGCATAAAGCCGCCGCGCCCGTTCCTCGCCGCCAAATTTCCGCAACGCGTAATCGGCACGATCCATCCCAATGCGCGGCATATCAGGGTTCAATAAAAACGGACGCCACACCGGCTGGATCGCCAAATCAGGACGCCGGGCGCGTAACTGACTCAATCGATGCACGCCAAGATAGCACCACGGGCACACGAAATCGAAAATAACTTCGATCACCAGCCTGGTCTGACGCGGCGCCACCATATTCATCACATCCACCCTACCGCTAAATTCGCCGAGATGAAACTACTCAATGTCATTCATCACATCGGGCATCACATCGGGCATCACATCGGGCATCACATCGGGGCATCACATCGGGGCATCCTATCGGGCGTTAGGTTGGATACGTCTCCCCTGCCGAACCATAATCGACCGAGCAGGACCGCGCACCGAGATCGCGCAGCATCGCCTGATCATCGGTTCCATCAATCGTCGCGGCAAACCGCTCAATCGGCAGCGGGCGGCTCAGCAGATAGCCTTGCATTTGATCGCAGCCGCAGCGACGCAAAATTTCAGCCTGCGCCTCAGTTTCCACCCCCTCGACCACCACAGGCAAGCGCAGACCCCGACCCAGGCCCAATATCGCGTTGATGATCGCCAGCGGCCCCGCCGGCTCGCCATTGGGCGGCTCTGCCAAATCCTGCACGAAACTCCGATCGACCTTGAGTTTGTCGAACGGGAAAGTCCGCAAAGTCGCGAGCGATGAATAGCCAGTGCCAAAATCATCCATGGCAATGCGCACACCGAGCGCCTTGATCCGCCGCAAAACCTCCAAGGTTCGGTCCGTCTCGCGGATCAACATCGATTCGGTGATTTCGATCTCGAGCCGCCCTGGTTCCAACCCGGTTTCCTGCAACACCTGTTCAATTAAATCCGGCAAACGCCCCTGCTGGAACTGCACGACCGATACATTCACCGCAATTTTCAATTTATTTTGCCAACTCGCGGCCTCCGTGCAAGCCGTGCGCAACACCCAAGCACCGATTTGGCCCATTAACCCAATCGATTCCGCCAGCGGGATGAAGTGCAACGGCGGCACCGTGCCATGGGTCGGGCTGTGCCAGCGGAGCAACGCCTCAAAACCACTCACGACATGCCGATGCGCGCAAACCACCGGCTGATAAACCAATGCGAACTCGCCGCGATGTAGCGCCAGCCGCAAATCATGCTCTAGGCGCTGACGCAACTGGTCATCGCGCTCCATCGTGGTGGCGTAAAAAGCAAAATTATTACGCCCGTCGCGCTTGACCCAGTTCAGCGCGCGATCCGCCCGTGCCAGCAAGGTCAGGGCGTCAGGCGCATCGCGCGGATATAATCCGATCCCGATCGAGGCCGATAGCGCAATTTCATGCAAGCCGGGCGGAACCATCGGCTCCATGACCGATTCCAGCAAACGCGCGGCCAGTTTTCCTGCCTGTTCAGACGAGGCGTTGGGCATGATCACCACAAACTCATCACCCCCGATCCGCGCCAAAATATCGGTACCCCGACAATGGCGCTGCAACCGTCCAGCGACTTCGCGTAACACCGCATCGCCCGCCGGATGACCATATAAATCATTGACCAATTTGAAATTATCCAAATCGATCCGCAAGGCACCCACCGCGCGATTATCCGCCGCCGCCTCATCGACCAGCGCCGCCAGTCGCTCGATAAGCTGGGCCCGATTGGCCAGTCCGGTCATCGGATCATGCCAGGCGAAATGTTGCCGCTGGGCATGCTCGGCCTGCCATTCCGTCACATCCTGGCAAATCGCGGTGATCCCAATCACGGCCCCGTCAGGATCGCGCAACGCCGATAATTGATGCCACCAAAAGCGCTGCGCGCCATTGCCGCGCGAGACCGTTTCCAATCGCGCATCCGCCCCCGTGCTGATCACCGCGCGAACAGCAGCGGTCAAACATTCCGGCGCCTCGCTCGCCAAAAGCGATGAAACAGCGCCGATCGTGGGGCCGAACGCGGATGATTTGCCGCCCAGCAATGATTTCAATGCCGGGGACCAGCACACCAATAGCCCCCTCGGGGCGGTCTCATCACGCAGCGCCGACCATTCCCCGATTCGCGCTCGATGGTGTAAATTGCCCACTTTCAGCGCACCCGCTTTTAGCGCGCCAGCTTTCAGCGCGACCTTGGCCCGAACCGGCGCCGCCTTTGCGCCTCGCGCAGTTGCACCGGCCATTACCGCCACCCGCCATCAATTTGAGTCAAACCAGGCCCGATTATCAATCCCGTCATGCCGACCACCATTTTGTTCAATCGATCCAGCAACACTGACCGATAAAAATGAATCGAGAATGAACAATTCCGCATATTTTCATGCCCGCGCTTGACAGCATCCTCACTCCTGCGCAGTCTTGGCCGATCCGAGGGGTGCGGCATTGACGCCGCTGAGAGTCGCATCAGCGACAACTCTTTGAACCTGATCCGGGTCGCACCGGCGGAGGGACGGACCTATTGCACCGCACCACCTGCCCTCGCCCCGCGATTATTGCTGAGGATCGAACCAGGAGCGCGTCATGACTGTGCAAACCAAGCCCGCCATTGTCACCACCGGCCCGGTGACGGGTTCGCGGAAACTCTATTCCGCACCATCAAGCCATCCCGATATCGCCGTGCCGTTCCGGGTAGTGGATTTGGCCACGACCTCCAATGAGGCGCCGTTCCCGCTCTACGACACGTCCGGCCCATTCACCGATCATAATTTCCAGCTTGATCTGGATGCCGGATTACCCACTATTCGCAGCGCCTGGATCGCCAAGCGCGACTTCACGCCGATTGATCCGCGCGCGGTCAAACCCGAGGATAATGGTTTTGCTCCGGTTGATCGGCTCGTGCCCGCCTGCCCGGCGGAGCGAGTGATTTACGCGGGCAAAGACAATCTTCCCGTTACTCAATATGAGTTTGCCAAAGCCGGAATCATCACCGAGGAAATGATTTACGTCGCCCACCGCGAAAATATCGGCCGCGCCACCGCCGCCGAGGGTGCGGAGGCGCGCCGGGCCGATGGTGAGGATTTCGGCGCCGCCATTCCGCAATTCGTCACCCCCGAATTCGTGCGCGCCGAAATCGCCGCCGGGCGCGCGATCATTCCGGCCAACATCAACCATCCCGAGCTTGAACCGGTCATTATTGGCCGGAACTTTCTTGTGAAAATCAACGCCAATATCGGCAACTCCGCCGTCACCTCAGGCGCCGCCGAGGAGGTCGAGAAACTGGTCTGGTCGATCCGCTGGGGTGCCGATACGGTGATGGACCTCTCCACCGGTCGTAACATCCATAATATTCGCAGCTGGATCATGCG
>JAJZEG010000189.1 GCA_021828605.1 Pseudomonadota bacterium
GGGCGCACGCGGCATAGGGGCCGCCATTGCCATCCATCTCGCCAGCCTCGGCGGGGCGGTCATTATCGCTGATCGCGACATTGATACTTTCGCTCCTCCCGCCTCGATCAATCCCGATTTGATCAGAACCGTTCGCTGCGACGTGACCAACGAGCAGGCCGTGCAATCCTTGCTCGCCGACATCACTGCCACCGAACACCGGCTTGATGCGCTGATATGCAATGCCGGGATTATGCGCCGCCAACCGCTCACGACCCTCAGCCTCGCCGACTGGCGCGCCGTGCTCGATACCCATCTGACCAGCGCCTTCCTGCTGACCCGCGCCGCCGAACCTTTGCTCCGCCGCGCGCGCGGCGCTATTCTCACCATCACCTCAACCCGCGCGCATATGTCCGAGCCCGATACCGAATCCTACGCCGCCGCCAAAGGCGGGCTGCTGGCCCTCACCCATGCGCTGGCAATGTCATTCGGGTCTGATATCCGGGTCAATGCGATCAGCCCCGGCTGGATCAACACCCAGCACGATGCGCTCAGCCCGACCGATCACGCCCAACATCCCGCAGGCCGCGTCGGCACCGTCGATGACATTGCCAAACTCGCCGCCTTTCTGCTCGGCCCGGATGCAGGCTTCATTACCGGCGCCGAATTCATCGCCGATGGCGGCATGACCCGCAAAATGATCTACACATAAAAAATCGTGTCGCCGGGGAGGACGACACGATTTCAGTCTGCCGGTCATTATTCGACCGTGCTAAATCAGCCGCCAGAGGCTGAAGGGAGAAGACTTATCAAGCGGCCTGAGCAACTTGACGTTCAATGAACACCGCATTGCGCTGCCAAACCATCGGGCAGGCGGTGTAGCGAATCGCCAGCTTCGCACCCGCTTGCGGCAGACGCAGCATCGCATCACCCTTGGTCCAAACCGCAATATCACCCGGCGCGCGTGGATGACGATACGCCGCATCAATCACCCCATCGATCTCGAACACGACACCATCCAGGCTGATTTCGGCAATCGACAGACCTAGATTGCGCTGATCCTCCGCATGCGGATCAAATTGTGACGGCTGGAACACACCGGTCAGCAACCGCATCACCGACACATCGCCCGGCAGCACGAATTCAACCAGACCCGGCTCGATCAGGCTCGGCACCAGCATATCATCATTGACCAGCAAGGTCGGCGTCACATCGACCCGCACATAGCCGAGCGCCTCACGATGCGTCGCCAGCGCCGCCCGGATCGCCGCAAGCTGCGGCCCATCGATCACCAACGGCGCACAGGAACTTGCAACCCGACGCTCCTGCATCACCGCCGGATGCAAAGTGACACTGGTTTCGCCATTATCGAAATAGCCGCGATGCCCGGTATCCAAATAACTCTCGGCAGGCGCACCCTCGGCGAGCAACACATCATGCGCGTCGAGTTCAACATGCCAATAGGTCAGCTGCCGCATGCTCAGATCCGGCTTGATCAGCGCGCCATCAACCAAATCCTTGGCCTGCACCAGCACCCCATCAATCCAGAACGCATGATCCGGCGACACCACCAAATCGCGCACCGGCACATGATAACCGAGCGCCCCGGCAGTCACCCGGATCGGCCGCGCCATCTCCGGATTAACATGATTGGACAGGTCCAAATCACGATGCCCAATCCAGGTAATCGGACGCTGTCCACCCGACGCCGTCACCACCCGATCCCCAACCGCTAACGCCTCAACCGCAACCGCCCCGCGCGTCGTCACAATCCGCGTCCCCGTCACAAAACACGGATTCGGGTTGATGTTCAGCTCTTGCGAGGTGCTCACCGTCGCTAACGTGATCGTCGCACCGTTCGACGTTGTCTGCGTAAAATCAAGCGTGAAGGTCGGCCCGTTCGCATTGCCATCCGTCACTATTGACCCGAAACTTTTCTCCTGAATCAATTCAAGCGACGCAATGATCGAATTATACAATGTGCCACCGGTCGACGCGACAAACCCAAACGCACCGTTATTCGATGAAAGCGAACCGTAAATCGGAATTCCTTGAACAGTCGCACCAGTCGCCGGTCCGGGGGTGAGCACAAGATCAGGGTTCGTTTTGCCCAGAAACAAATACGGAATATCAGCCGCGATGCCACCGAACCCGATAATCGAAAGCTGTTGGACCAGGTCAACCAATACGACCTTATCACTCGACGCGAAATTATAAATCTCGCCGTTAATCAATGTATCAGTCGGCGAGGATGTCGAACCGACCAAAGCCGACGGCTCGATCGTGATCGTCTCATTACCGCCAGTAAAATCGATATAGCCTCCGTTAAGCTGGCTGTTAAGCGTCATCGACGTCGTTGCGCCGCTCAGCGTGATATCCGTAGCCATTTGGCGTTCTCCCGTGCTGGTCAATAGCTAACCTATCCGATAATTTTATCTTACTGTCAACCATATTGTTTGTTACTCTTTATAATCAATTATAAATTGCATAATTGTAAAAAAAATGTTGTCCATTAATTAATTAGACCATCAATTCCCGGTTATTGAGATTCTTTTCATCCATAAACATAAATGTCCAAAACATGCCTTGCCCTATACGACAACCCCTGATAATTTAGGACCGTACCAAAATTAAATTAACAAGCCGTGAATGAAGACCCCATGCAACAATCACCAATTTTCCGAACGCACAGGCGTTTGATCAGGGAGAGAAAAATGACACTGACACCAAAGCCGCTCCGAGCAGCGGCAAGCCCGGCAAAGCAGTTTGGCAGAATTTTGCTAACCAGCACCGCTCTTACCGTCCTGACTGGCGGGTTAGCCCAAGCTGGCGGCCTTGGTTTACCAGACCAAAGCACCGGCGCCATCGCCCATGCGTTCGGCGGCGTCACCGTTAACGCCACGCCCTCGACCGCTTTTTACAACCCCGCAGGCATGGTCTTGATCAAGGGCGATCAAATCGAGGGCGATCTCAATTTCTACGATATTAACTCCAATTTCACCGGCAGCGACAGCACCTTCAATAACGGCGCGCCTGGCACCGACAAGCATTTCGTCGAATCGACCCTGGTGCCTAGCAATTTCGGCGTGATCAGCCTGCCCGATGGCGTCAAACGGGGCTTCTCGATCACCACCCCGCTCGGCGGTCGCATTAAATACGCACCGAGTTTCGTCGGCCAATATCAAGGCAACGAAGCCCTGCTCACCACCATCCAAGCCGGATTTGACATCGCCATCCCGATCACCTCGAAACTCTCAATCGGCTTTGGCCCGGAAATTAATTATTTCCAAAACATCCTCGGCCTTAATCAAAACCTCTCGCCCTTCCCCGCCGCCGAAGGGCGGTTTCAAGGCCAAGGCTACGGCTTTGGCTATAATGTTGGGTTGATGTACCAATTCAGCCCGAGCACCCGCATCGGCATCGATTACCGCTCGAAAATCGCGCAAAAAATCAAGGGCGTCGAAGCGGTCGATCTGCCGCCTGCCATTTCAAGCCTGCTCGCCGCCCTCAATGTCGGACCACCCGCCTATTCCAGCGCCTCGGATCGCTGGACCTTCCCGCAACAAATCTCGTTCGGCCTCTATCAACAAGTCACCCCCCGCTTGTCGCTGATGGCCAGCGCCCAATGGACCAACTGGGCCGCCGACCACACGCTGATCATCACCGACCCCGCGACCATCGGCCTCACCCTCGGCTCGATCTATACCCCGTTCAACAACCGCAACACCTGGACTATCGGCCTCGGCGCCAATTATGCGGTCAATTCCAAACTAACCCTGATGGGCGGCGTCGGTTACGATGAAAGCCCCACCACCGCCGCCACCCGCAATGATTTGCTGCCCGATGCCAACCGAATCGAGCTTGGCGCCGGGCTGACCTATAAAATCCTGCCCATGGCGACCGTGCAAATGGGCTATCAGCATATTTTCATCGGACGCGCCCCGATCACCCAAAGCCGCATCGGCCTGACCGCCACCAACACACTCGAACCGGGCGGCGCTGGCACCCTAGCAGGCACCTATCATCTCAGCGCTAACGTCTTTTCCACCGGCGTGATCGTCAGATTCTAAATGGAGAGTACATAAAAAAAATCGTGTCGCCGGGGAGGACGACACGATTTCAGTCTGCCGGTCATTATTCGACCGTGCTAAATCAGCCGCCAGAGGCTGAAGGGAGAAAGCAAGAATCTAATCAGGCAGCCTGGGCAACCGGGCGTTCGACAAACACCGCATTGCGCTGCCAAACCATCGGGCAGGCGGTATAACGAATCGCCAGCTTCGCACCCGCTTGCGGCAGACGCAGCATCGCATCGCCCTTGGTCCAAACCGCAATATCGCCCGGTGCGCGTGGATGACGACGCCGCGCATCAATCACCGCCTCAATCTCCAGCGCCACGCCATCAAGCGTGATTTCCGCAATCGACAGGCCCAAATCACGATGATCTTCCGCGTTCGGATCAAATTGCGCCGGCTGGAACGCACCGGTCAGCAACCGCACCACCGACACATCGCCCGGCAGCGCAAATTCCACCAAGCCCGGCTCAACCAGCGTGGCCGCCAGCATGTCATCATTGACCAGCAGGCTCGGCGTCACATCGACCCGAACATAACCTAGCGCCTCACGATGCTTGGCCAATTCCGCCCGGATCGCCGCCAGATGCGGCCCATCAACCACCAACGGCGCACAGGAACTTGCAACCCGACGCTCCTGCATCACCGCCGGATGCAAAGTGACACTGGTCTCGCCATTATCAAAATAGCCGCGATGCCCGGTATCCAAATAACTCTCGGCAGGCGCACCCTCGGCGAGCAACACATCATGCGCGTCGAGTTCAACATGCCAATAGGTCAGC
>JAJZEG010000259.1 GCA_021828605.1 Pseudomonadota bacterium
GCGCCACCCCGCGATGGGTAATCGGCATCATCGCCGCACTCGCGCCACCAATCCCTGCCGACACGCCCGGGATCACCCGAAACGGGATCCGCGCCGCCGCCAAAGCCAAACATTCCTCGCCGCCCCGGCCAAAAATAAACGGATCGCCGCCTTTCAGCCGCAGCACCCGCAAATTCTGCTCAGCCAACGCGACCAACTGCGCATTAATCGCCAGTTGCGGCGTCTGCACACCGCCCGCCCGCTTACCGGTCGGGATCAACCGGGCACTGACCGACGCCAAGGCCAGAATATCCGCCGACACCAGCGCATCATGCAAAATCACATCCGCCGATTGCAGCGCATGATAGGCCGCCAACGTCAGCAAAGCCGGGTCACCCGGACCAGCGCCCGCGAGCCAAACCATGCCCGGACCAAATTCAGGATGCTTAATCGATACCATTCAACCAATATAAGCCGATTATCGGCTTCTGAAAATCATTTTCTCTAAATCCGCCATTTTCGGGCATAAATAAGATTGATTTTCTCTATATACTCGCTAATTCAGGAATGCACCCTATTTTGGAAGTCTTTCGCGAAATGCCCCGGGAACCCACCATCGCCGCCACGCTCGATCCGATCGACCGCGCCATTCTCCGCCTCCTGGTCATCGACGCGACCACCCCGCTCGCCACCATCGCCAAACAGGTCGGGCTGTCAGCAACCCCGTGCTGGAAGCGGATCAAACGCATGGAGGATGCAGGGGTGATCACCGGGCGCGTCGTCGCCCTGTCCCCCGAGGCGCTCGGCTATCCGGTCTCGGTGTTCGTCTCGGTCGAAACATCCGACCACTCCGCCCCCTGGCTCGCCCACTTCGCTGACATGCTCAGCGCCATGCCCGAAATCGTCGGCGCCTGGCGCATGAGCGGTGACGTCGATTATTTGCTCCACGTCATGGTGCCCGACATTGCCGCCTATGACGCCTTCTACCGCCGCCTAATCGCCCAAGTGCCGCTGCGCAATGTCAGTTCACGCTTCGCCATGGAAAGGCTGAAATCCACCGCCCCGCCGATTTGAGCATCCGCGCTAAATCAGCGTCCGAATCTTCGCCGCCAACGCCCGCAACGGCGGACGCGCACCGCTGAAATCGCTGATAATCGCTTCGGCCTTGCCATCACGCCCGAATAAATACAGCGCATCGCCATGGCTGATCGCCGAAACCGGATCGGCAGCATTTGGCCCGGTCGGCGCGCGATAATCAACCGCGTAGCGCTTGGCCAGCGCCTGCAATTCCGCTGGTGTGCCGTATAATCCATTGATTGCGGGCGGCGGGCCGAACCGTGCCAGAAACCGCCGCAGCACCGCAGGCCGATCATGGAGTAAATCAACCGTGACAAACAAAAACCGCACATGCCGCGCGGCAGGCCCCAATTCACGCAGCAGCCGCGCCGCATTCTGCACCGTCAGCGGGCAGGAATCCGGGCAGCGGGTGAAGCCGAAATAAACCAGCACGACATCGCTGCGATAATCCCGCGCGGTAACGATCCGACCGGTGGCACTACTGGTCATGGTGAAGCGAAGCGGTGGAAAATGCCCGGCAACGTCAACAATGCCCGCATCCGGCGCCGTCGCCAGCGCGGGCCGCGTCATCGCCAATCCAGCGCCCGCCGCCGCCAACAGCCGACGCCGCCCCAACCCCAAGTCAGTCATCGAAATTCTCCCTGCAACCCGTTCACTCTGGAAACATCCGAAACTGGGTGAAACTCAAATCATGCCCCCGCGTTGCGTTCACCCGATCATAGCGCGCAATCGCGCTCGCGATCCCCTGCAAGCCCATGGCCATGCGCATATCCACCGCCTGAAGCTGATCACCCAAATGCCCCAGCCAGGTCTGATAAGCGGGCCGATGCGCATCGAACAGCGCGCCAATGCTCGCCGCAACCGGACTGTTCCAGTCCCAACCACCCGCGCAAATCGCTTCAATCACCCCAAGCTTGGCGCCGTGAAAATGTAAAATCGCCGCATCCTGCGCAAACCCCCAATAAGGCTTCCAATTATAACGCGGGTCCAGCCGATCCCAATGGCCCCGATAGGCGATATTCAGCATAATCTGGTCATCAAGGCTTAGGCCGGTCGCCGGATCGGCCAGCCGCTCGCGGAGCAGCGCCTCCAGCGCCGGGGCGGTCGCGCGCATCGCCACGAGGTTCAACAGCATCACCCCGGAATTGAAATAATTCCAGCGATCCGGCGCAAATTCCGGCGCCGCCGCAAACACGGCAGGGGTCAAATGCGCCAGAGCGGGCCTGCGCAAAAACACCACATCGCAATCGGTATAAAGCGCCCACGCAGCATCATGATCAATATGCGGAATCGCGAGGCGCAGCCAATGGCCAATCGAATGGGCGATGAACCGTCCCGCCGCCTGCGCGGCCTCAATCGCATCCAACGCGGGTGGCTGCGCGTGAATAATGGTCACACCCTGCGCGCGCATCCAGGCGCAAAATTCATTCTCCACGCCATGATACAGTAAAAACGCCTCAAGCCCGCCCACCATTCGCGCCGAAATCACCGCGAGCCGCGCATGATCACCCACCTCGCCGGCGCTGCCCTGATCATCAATCGCAAAATACCAACGCAGCAAGCTCATCGGTGCCCAACATCCGGTTGACGGGTTGAATAATGTCGATCAACACTCAGCCCATGCCGATCCAGCCTTGTTTGTTGCATTGACGCCCGCCATCCACAAGCCGCACCAAGAGCGCGCGCTCGATCAATTCTACACCCGCTCGGACGTCGCGCAGGCTTGCGTCGCCCATCTGCTCAACGTGATCGGCACCAAACCCGGAACCCTGTTCATCGAGCCCGCAGCGGGCGCTGGCGCGTTTCTCGATGCATTGCCCGAACCCCGGATCGGCTTTGATCTGGCCCCGGCACGGGCCGATATCGCACAAGCCGACTTCCTGCACTGGCACCCCGCCATACAGGCCGAACGCTTGATCGTGGTGAGTAATTTTCCCTTCGGCAAAAACGCCTCGCTCGCGGTGAAATTCGTTAATCATGCCGCACAATTCGCTGATTTTATCGCCAGCATCGTGCCGCGCAGCTTCGAAAAAAACTCGATCAAGCACCGAATTTCGTCCCGCCTCACATTAGTCAGCGAACTCCCGCTCGCACCCGACTCATTCCTCTATCAGAATCAACCCTATAGCGTGCCGGTGCTGTTTCAAATCTGGCAGCGCCGCACCCGCCCCTCGTCCGATCCGCAACCCCGCTGCCATGCCGATTTCAGCTTCCTGCGCGCCCCCGCCGAGGCTGATTTCGCCTTCCAACGGGTTGGCGTGCAAGCGGGCCGGGTTTCCATCGCGGGCTTGGCGCGCGCCGCCCAGTCGCATTATTTCATCGCCGTGCGCAACCCGACGCGCGATGTCGCCGGCATTCTCGCCAGCATCGATTGGACCGCGATTAAATCCCGCACCGCCGGCAATCCCAGCATCGGCAAAGCCGAGCTGATCACCGCCTATCAAGCCGTCCTCAATCAAACCCAACTCTGACGCCGATTGCACAAAAAAACGCCCGGCCATTGCTGACCGGGCGTCCTTCAAACCAAATCGACGAGGCTTATTTCACAACCGAAATCTGACCCGCGAGTTCGCCCTTCGGATAGGCCTTCGTATGCAGGTTAATATACGAATCGCCCATTTCGATGGTCTTGGCTTGCGTGGCGTTCAGCTTGGTGTGACCCGACACCACGCCATCATCGCTCACATGCAACGGCACCAAAATCGGCGCCGACAACAAATAATGGCCACCCGGCTGGGCCGGACCATGAATATGCGCGGCAAGCACCTTGCCCGACATACCGCTATGGGTGATATGATAGGTCAGTTTGTGGGTGGTGGTGTTGTAACGGCCATTCATTTTGCCGGCGCTTTTGCTGGTCACGTGCATTTCCGGTGCGAGCACGGCATGCAGCTTGACGATTTTGGCGGATGCGACGCCAGTTGCCGCGACGAGCGCTAAACCAGCCAGCGGCAGAACGGTGCGAACTGAAAGACGCATGAGAGAACTCCTTTGATAAACGGCGAATTGCCGACTGCGGATATAAGGTCTGCGCTTGTGGCGGCAACAAGGCACGGGTGCGGCATTCTTTGGCGAACCCGCGTCCGCCGCTTGCAATTTTCCACAACGCGCTTACCAGACTGACCCCATGGATCAGGTGCGAATTTCCGATATCAGCTTGAATCTACGGCGGATGTTCATCCGTGATCTGGTGCTCGATGCCCGGATCGGCGTCTATGCGCATGAGCAGAATCGCAGCCAAAGGGTCCGAATTAATTTAGATTTATCTGTCGAGGATGATGCAAGCGTCGGCCTGTCCCGCCCGCCCGTCGGGCGCGATGATCTGGCCCGGGTCGTTGATTATGAACGCATTGTGGTCGCGGTGCGCGCGCTGGTCGCGGCAGGCCATGTGCAGCTGGTCGAAACCCTGGCCGAGCGTTTGGCCGAACTCTGCCTGACCGACCGCCGGGTCGCGCGGGTGCGGGTGATGGTGGAAAAACTCGACGTGTTCGCCGACGCCGTCTCGGTTGGTGTCGAAATCGAGCGACGGCGCTAGAGCGCGGTATGTTCAGCTTGACGCAAGCGCGCCAATCTGACCGCACTCTCGCTTTATGGTGCGAGGCTGATTCACGTTTTGGAATTGCCGCGCGCATCGCGCGTCAATACCAAACGATCAGGCTTGTCTTATGAATATTCCGCCGATTGAGCGATAATGGTTCACCGTCAGCGGGGGACCACCCGCTGACGGTGAAGGGGTCGGATCGGGATCAGGCTGGCCATGCTGGGCCGGGT
>JAJZEG010000233.1 GCA_021828605.1 Pseudomonadota bacterium
CAGCGCAGCTCGCCAATACCCAGGCGGCGATTGCTTTCTGTTTGGCCAATCCGCATTGGCGCCTATCGGTGCAGACCCATAAGCAATTGGGCATCGCCTGATGTATGAATTGAGCAAGCAGTTTCGTTTTGAAGCGGCGCATAGTTTGCAGCGGGTGATTGACGCGCGATCGAGCCGCCGGATCCATGGCCACTCATATCGGGCGGAAATTGTGCTGCGCGGCGAGCCTGATCCGGCAACCGGGATGGTGATCGATTTTGGTCATGTCGCCCACCTGATCGAGGCCGTGCGCGCGCGGCTCGATCATTGGTTTTTGGACGAGATCAGTGATCTGGGTCCGGCGACGCTGGAAAATCTGGCTTGCTGGATCTGGCGCCAGTTGATTGGTGATTGTCCGGCGCTGGTGCGGGTCAGCGTCTATCGCGATAGCGAGGGGGATTCCTGTAGCTATTTTGGACCCTCCTTGCCGGGTGCGGCTGGCTGAAACCAGGCGATGTTGATAACCGAGCTGCCCTGGCAAGATCCGCTGGTTGCGTTCGCGGCGTTAGCCGATGATCCGCAGCTTGCTTTTCTGGACGGCGCATCAGCCAATGACCCGCGCGCGAAGGTGAGTTATCTTTGTCCCGATCCGCGGGCCACGCTGCGCTTGGACGACGCGACCGACCATGACCCGTTCACGACCCTTGGTGACTGGCTTGCTCAGCATCGACCAGCGCAACCGCCCGGATTGGATGCGCCGTTACCGTTTGCCGGTGGGGCGGTGGGCTTCCTCGGCTATGAGCTTGGTTTTGCGGCGAACGGCGTGTCGAGCCGTCATCCGGCCATCGCTGATCTGCCGGGCGGGTGGTTCGGACTCTATGATACGGTTCTGGGCTATGATCATGGCACGCGCCAAGCCTGGTTCATCGGCTGGGATCGGCCCGACGCCCCAGCGTCGGCGCGACTGGCTGAATTGCGCCAAAAACTCGCCGGGCCCAGTCGGCTTGGCCGCGCGCCTGCTTTGTCCTGGCGCCCTGAGATGTCGCGGGCGACGTACCAACAAAATTTAGCGAAAATACGCGCCTATATTGCAGCGGGCGATATTTATCAGGCCAATTTGACGGTCCGCTTTCAGGCCGTGCGACCGGCGCGGTTCTGCACCGCAGCGCTCTATGCCGGGCTGCGTCGGATCAGCCCCGCGCCGTTCGGGGCGTATGTTGGCTGTGGACCGGGCACGGCGATCATCGGGGCGTCGCCGGAGCGGTTTTTGCGGCTTGATCGGGCAGGTCAGGTGGAAACCCGGCCGATCAAGGGCACCGCGCGCCGTGGTGCGACGCCGGATGAGGACGCCCGGCTTGCCGCCGGTTTGCGGGCATCCGAGAAGGATCGGGCTGAAAATCTGATGATTGTCGATTTGATGCGCAACGATATCGGTCAGCTATGCGACATTGGCAGCGTACGGGTCTCCGCGTTGTTTGCCGTGGAACATTTCGCCCAGGCCCATCATCTGGTGTCCGCCGTCGAGGGCCGTCTGCGCGCGGGATCTGACGCGATTGATCTGCTGCGCGCGACATTTCCCGGCGGCTCGATTACCGGGGCGCCGAAAATCAGGGCGATGCAGATTATTGATGAGGTCGAGGCCGGTGCGCGCGGCGCCTATTGCGGTGCGGTCGCCTGGATCGGCTTTGATGGGGCGATGGACAGCGCGATCACCATTCGCACGATTGTCGCCACGCCGTCGGCGCTGCTGGCGCAGGCGGGCGGCGGCATTGTTTGGGACAGTGACGCCGATGCCGAATATGAGGAAATGCGATTGAAGGTTGCCCCGTTGCTGGAGGCGCGGTTTGACTGAACAAAACCCACCGGCAATGATTTGGCTCAACGGCACGCTGTGCGCGGCGGCATCGGCGCGGATCGATCCCAGCGACCGAGGTTTGTTGCTCGGCGATGGCATATTCGAGACAATTTTGGTCAAAGCCGGGGTGCCACGTCATCTCAGCCGTCATTATGCCCGGCTACGGGCGGGCGCTGCGCTGCTGCGCCTCGCCTTGCCGCTCGATGCGGCAGCGTTCGGCGCGGCGTTGAGCGTGACCGCCCAAGCCAATCAGGTGGGCGACGGGGTGATACGCTTGACCCTGACCCGCGGGCCCGGCTTGCGCGGGATCATGCCGAGCGGGGATCAGCCTGCAACCATTCTGATCACTGCAACAAAACTGGCGCCCGTCACCGCGCTTGCCGCGCCGGTGCGGGTGGTGATTGCGCGGGATAGTCAGCGCGATGCAGCCTCGCCGTTGAGCCGGATCAAGTCGCTCAATTATCTGCCCAATATCCTCGCCCGGTTCGAGGCGACTGATCGCGATGCGGAGGATGCGATTTTGCTCAACCATTTGGGATTCGTGGCGGAAGCGAGTGCTGCGAATTTGTTTTTATACAGTCAAGGCGCGTGGTTCACCCCGCCGGTCGCTGATGGCGCGCTGCCTGGGATCTGTCGGCAGATATTGATCGAAGCGGGGATGGTCGCTGAGGCGCGGTTGTCGCGCAACGATTTGTTCGCGGCGGATGCTTTGTGTTTGGGCAATGTGCTGGGTGTTCGGGCCATCAGCCATTTGGAGGGCAAGGCGCTGGCGGGCGATAGCGCGGCGTGCGCCCGACTTGTCCTGGCATTGGCTCAGAGCCATCGGTGATTGGATTGAGTCGGCGGATTAGATCAACATCCGATCAGATGGAATAATCTGATCGGATAAAGTTGCTCGCTAGAGTGCTTTGCGTTATCACGCACGCACTCTATGTTTGTTTTGCGAGCAATTTCATGTGACTGGATTGAATCGGCCGATTCAATCCAGTCACATATTGCTCTAATACAACGATATAGAGCATTATCCGTGAGCCGATGCGAACGGAAAATGCTCTAAATCAATCCCATGACATTGCTCTGTGGAGCCGGATGTATGCCCATCATCGCGCAGCATCCAGCCGCTGACGAAGGGCCGCTTTCAGCAGCTTGCCGGCATTGTTGCGCGGTAGTTGGTCGAGAATCGTGACATGTTTGGGGATTTTGTAGCGCGCGAGATGCTGCGTCAGGTAAGCGAGCACGGCATCGGTTTGGCAGGGTGTTTCAGCCGTGGGCACCAGGAATAAATGGCCGACTTCGCCCCATTGTTGATCGGGCACGCCGATAACCGCGGAGTCGGCGAGGCCCGGATAGGCGGCCAGTGCGTTTTCGATCTCCGCCGGATAGATGTTTTCGCCACCGGAAATGATCATATCCTTCTTGCGATCGACCAGCCATAGGAAGCCATCCGGATCGATGCGTCCGAGATCACCGGTATGCAGCCAGCCATCGCGTGTTATCGATTCTGGAGCGTCATCGGGACCGCGCCAATAGGCCTGGGCGACATGATCGCCCTGAATCAGGATTTCACCGATCATGGACGCTGGCTGGTCATTGCCCTGGTCATCGATGATCCTGATGCGGATCGAGGGCGGGATGGCGCCGACGGCACCGAGGCGCGCCGCAATCGCTGTGGGGTCGAGGGGCATACAGCTGATGGTGCCGGTCTCGCTCATGCCGAACCCGTCGGCGATCGGAATCCCATCGTGCAACCAAGCGGCGATGGCGGCGGCGGCATGGGGCGCACCGCCGGAAAAAATCGCGGTCAGGCCAAGGAGTTTGGTGGGATCGAACGATGGGTCGGCGCGCAGCATCGCGGCCATTTGTGGTACGCAGAAATAATGGGTGACGCCCAAAGCCGGGTCGGCGAGGCGGGCGAGGGTGCGCGCGGGCGCGAAACCATCGGAGATCAGCAGGCTGCCGCCTTGCATCAAGGCCGGGCGGATATTCGCGACCAGGCCGATGGTGTGGAACATCGGCGCGTCGCATAATATCACGCTCTGGGCGATGACTTGACCAAGCAAGGCAAAATGGCGGCCCTGAGCTTCAAGGTTCCGTTCGGAGAGCAGCACGCCTTTCGGCTTGCCCGAGGTGCCTGAAGTGTAGAGGAGCAGCGAGGGTCGATCCGGATCGGCCAACGCTGAAGTGATGGGGGTGGTAGCGGCGGCGAGGTCGGTCAGGGCGGCGAGTGTCATGGCGTTGGCATTGAAGTCGGGGTCGCTGAGCATGAGAGTCGGCGCGGCATCGGCAATCAGCGCATCGATTTCTGTTGCCGCCAGACGCCAGTTCAAAGGCACATAGATCGCCCCGAGCCGCGCGCAAGCGAGGTGCAGCATGATCAGTTCGGCGCGATTTTTGGCCAGCACCGTGACGCGATCACCTGCCCCCACGCCGCAGAAGACCAATGCCGCATGAAATCGACCAATCGCTCGGTCAAAGGCGGCATAGCTCCAGGTCTCGCCGGTCGCCAGATTGCGGGCGGCGAGATGATTGGGCCGCAGCCGCGCCTGAAGCGCGACATAATCGGGTGCGCTGAGCATCGCGGCGCCGGTCAGGCCGATTTTTGGCGGGATTTATCGTAAACACCGAGGCCGGGCTTGTAGCTTTTCTCGTCGATAAATTGCCGGATCCCTTCCTTGCGGCCCTCATTATCGAAGCTGTTCGCCGCCTCCTGGGCGCGGACCAGATAATCCTCGGCGTTTTCATAGGTCATTTCGCCGACGCGACGCACCGCGTCCTTGGTTGCTTTCAGCGCGATCGGATTCTTTGCGAGCAGCATTTCCGCGACCGCGATCACCCGATCGCGGAGTTGTGCTGCGGGCACCGCTTCATTGACCAGCTTCCAGGCGGCGGCTTTGCGGCCATCGATCAGCTCGCCGGTCATGGCGTGATACATCGCGTCACGATGGCTGAGCAGCTCGACGACCACTTTGGTTGCCCCGCCGCCGGG
>JAJZEG010000040.1 GCA_021828605.1 Pseudomonadota bacterium
AAACACCGCACTCGCGCGCACGAGCGCCGCAATCGCCAACCCATTCCAATCGGCAAGGATTTTATCATCCCGCCCAGGCCGCACCCGCCGATCCCGCGCCACCAGCAATCGCCCGCGCAACCCCGCCAATTCCGCCTCGACCGCCGCATCCTCCGGATGGGTCGCCCGGGTCAAAATAATTTTATGCTCCCAATTCCCCCCTTCTGGACAAGGATAATGCCCCTCGAAACTTAACAAATCCTCTCCAAGCACCGATTTAATTTCATCGCGGGTCCAAACATAAAACCGACCCTCCTCGCCCTCGCTATCCGCATCCTCCGACGCCGCAAACGCCACCGACCCATCCGCCGCCGCATCGCGCTGCGCCCGCATATCGCGCAGCAACCACTCCACCAATTCATCCGCCCGCGCCGCAAACAGCAAATCAGGCTCGTGCGCCTGCACCAACGCTAACAATTCCAGCAACAATGCGTTATCGTACAGCATCTTTTCAAAATGCGGCACCAACCATTCCGCATCCGTCGCATAGCGCGCGAAGCCGCCGCCCAAATGATCCCAAATCCCGCCTTGCGCCATCCGCGCTAACATCAACCCCACCGCCGCCCCCGCTTCAGGGCGCGCCGAGCCGATATAGTCGCTCCATAAAAACCGAAAAATCGGCGGATTTGGAAATTTCGGCGCACCCTTCAACCCGCCATTCTCCCAATCCACCATCGCCACAAACCGATCCGCGACCGCAATCAAATCCGCCCGCCGCAATGCCCCACCCACCGGCGGCTCGCCGCGCGCCATCACCCGCCGCAACAACGCAGCACCACTCTGCGCGATCCGCTCGCGATCCTGCGCCCATCCCTCGGCCAACCCCTCCAAAATCTGCGGAAACCCAGGCCGACCCCACCGCGGCTCCGGCGGAAAATATGTCCCGCCAAACACCGGCTCGCCGTCGGGCGTCAAAAACATGGTCAACGGCCAGCCGCCTTGCTCGCCCATCGCCTGCAACGCCTGCATGTAAATATGATCAATATCGGGCCGCTCCTCGCGATCCACCTTAATATTGATAAAATGTTCATTCATCAGCGCCGCAATCGCCGGGTTCTCAAAACTCTCATGCGCCATCACATGGCACCAATGGCATGCGGCATACCCAATCGAGAGCAGCACCAATTTCCGCTCATCGCGCGCGCGCGCCAGCGCCTCCACACTCCAGGGCAGCCAATCCACCGGATTATGCGCATGCTGCAGCAAATAAGGCGACGTCGCATCCGCCAACGCATTTCGAGCCATCACACGCTTCCTCAATTCCAATACCACCGCTAAATGACCACTCCACTCCGAATAGCGAGAGCAGCATGGCCGATTCCCTACCTTATTTCGAACATCACGTCTTTGTCTGCGGCAATCGCCGCCCGGACAACCACCCGCGCGGCTCCTGCGCTGCCAAGGGGTCCGAAAAACTCCGCGACTATATGAAGGTCCGCGCCAAAGAACTCGGCATCCCCAACGCCCGGATCAATGCCGCAGGCTGCCTGGATCGCTGCGAACACGGCCCGACCCTCGTCATCTACCCGCGCGGCACCTGGTATCGCGCCCCCGACAATGCCGCCATCGACCGCATCCTCACCACCGACCTGCTCGGCGGCACCATCGTCACCGACCTGTTGCTCCCCGACCCCTCCCCCGAATGACCGACCTGATTTTCGCCCCCGCCACCGGCATCGGCGGCGCGATCACCATCATCCGCCTGTCCGGCCCCACGCTCGAACCGCTGCTGACCCGGCTCGCAGGCGCGTTGCCGCCACCCCGCATGGCCAGCCTGCGCACCGTCCGAACCGCCGCCGGCGCGCCGATTGATCGGGGCCTGCTCCTCTGGTTTCCTGCGCCCGCCAGCGTTACCGGCGAGCCCTATGCCGAACTCCATCTCCATGGCGGACGTGCCGTGCGCGCCGCCATCGCCGACGCGCTGGTCACCCTCGGCGCCCGCCCCGCCGAACCCGGCGAATTCTCCCGCCGCGCCTTCGCCCACGGCAAAATCGACCTGCTCCAAGCCGAAGGCATCGCCGACCTGATCGACGCCGAAACCGAAGCCCAGCGCCGCATGGCCCTCGAACAATCCGACGGCGCCACCAGCCGCGCGATCCAACGCTGGCGCACCACTTTGATCGACGCCATGGCCCAACTCGCCGCGATCATCGACTTCGCCGACGAGGATCTTCCCCCCGCCACCGATCGTTCGCTCACGGCCACCATCCAGTCCCTGCGCGACGAACTCGCCACCGCGCTGGGCGCCGCCCACGCCGCCGAACGCCTGCGCGATGGCCTCTCGGTGGTGATTATCGGCCCGCCCAATGCCGGCAAATCCTCGCTGCTCAACGCCATCGCCGGGGCCGACCTCGCCATCGTCGCCGCCACGCCGGGCACCACCCGCGACGCCATCGCCACCCGCCTGATCATCGCGGGCATCCCGCTCAACCTTACCGACACCGCAGGCCTGCGCGACACCGCCGATCCGATCGAAGCCGAAGGCGTGCGCCGCGCCCAGCACCATGCCCGCATTGCGGACCTGATCCTGGCCCTCAACCCCGCCCCCGATTTCGCGCACTCACCGCCTTCCGCCATCAACCCGACCATCCCCATGCTCCACATCGCCAGCAAAGCCGATCTCGCCACCCAGCCGATCCCCGCCAACCACCTCGCCATCAGCACCGAAACCGGCGCGGGCCTGGCACCCTTGCTCGACCAGCTCACCACCCAAATCATCGCCCTGACCGACCGCCAAGGCGCGCCCGCTCTGGCCCGCCCGCGCCACGCCGCCTGCCTGCGCGACATGATCGAAGCCCTCGACCGCGCCCTCATTATCACCGACCCCGAACTCCGCGCCCAAGACCTCCATCACTGCGCCACCGCCCTCGCCCGCCTCACCGGCACTATCGGCGTCGAAGACGTGCTCGATCAGGTGTTCCGCTCATTCTGTATCGGCAAATAATCTTAACACTTCGCTAAACACGCTTCACAATTCCGTCATTAGCCGATTTCGCCCTACACCCTGGGTTGAATTCGCCCCCGCCCAACCTCTCATAATCCCAGGAGAGGTGCCCCATGCCCAAATTTTCGCCCCGCCGCATCAGCGTAGCCATCAGCCTAACCGCCCTCGCCCTCACGCTCGCCACGACCGCCTGGGCATCCCATCCGACCACACCCAGCGGCGTCACCGCCTGGCCCCAAGCCGCGACCCGCATCGCCACCAAACCCAAGCCCGGCCAGCCCGGCATCACCCTGCCCAACCCCGCCCGCTGGCCCCGCAACCAAACCCAAGCCGCCCTGATCCGGCGCGGTCGCTTCCTGGCCGTCGCGGGCGATTGCCTACCCTGCCACAGCCTCGTCGGCGAACCCGCTTTCGCCGGAGGCCGCGCGGTCGGCACCCCGTTCGGCACCGTCTTCTCGCCCAACATCACGCCGAGCAAGCGCGACGGCATCGGCGCCTGGACCAACCAGCAATTCTGGCGCGCACTCCATAACGGCATCGAGCCCGGCGCGTCGCTCCTCGTGTTCCCCAAATACGAATATCCGGTAATGCCGGACACCGCTTATTCCAAACTCACCTACCCCGACGTCATGGCGATCAAAGCCTATCTCGACAGCCTCGCCCCGGCGCCGATCAAAAACCGCGCCGACACCATGGCATTCCCGACCAATCTGCGCGCCGGCCTGCTCGCCTGGCGCCTGCTCTATTTCCACCCGCATCCGGTGCGCGATCAACCCGGCTGGTCCCGAAACACCAAGCGCGGCGCCTATCTGGTCCAGGCCCTCGCCCATTGCGACGCCTGTCACACCCCGCGCAACATCGCGATGGCCTCAATCCATAGCCGCTATCTCGCGGGCGGCCCGATTCTCGCCCAGGCCTGGTACGCCCCTAACATCACCCAAAGCAAACAGGATGGCATCGGCGCTTGGTCCAACCACGCTTTGCTCGCCTATTTGCACGATAATGGCGACATGACCCAAGGCGCGCCCTTCGGCAAAATGAAAACCGTCGTCGATGATAGTCTCAGCCGCCTGCCCAAACACGATGTTAGCGACATCGTCGATTACCTGCGCACCATCAAACCCCAGCCGAGTGCGTTCCCCGCCGCCCGCAACACCGGTTCCCTCGCCGCCGGTCAAATCCTCTATCATGATGAATGCGCGCGCTGCCATCAGGATAACGGCGTTGGTGTCACCAACAACATTCCCAACCTGGCCCATAATCAGGCGGTCTGGAATGGCAGCCCCAACAACCTGATCGCGATGATGCTCGGCGGCTTCGCGCCCTGGCACCCGAATCAAACCGCGATGCCGCGCTTCGGCTCGATCCTGTCCGATCAACAAATCGCCGCCATCGCCAATTATGTCCGCGTCTCCTGGGGCAATCGCGGCAAGCCCGACGCCACATCCGGCCGGGTCGCTGCCTTGCGCGCCAAAAAAACCATCATCATCGACCTCAATACCGGCAGCACCCGCGCCACCCTCACCAGCAGCGCCCAGCCGCGCCGCTTCACCACCATTACCGGTCGCCTCTGGTTCAACGGCAACCGCACCGATTGCCGCCTGAACGCTGATTTTTCGCGCCGCTCCGGCAAACATCCGATCCTGCTCGCGGGCACCTGCACCGATCACGGTAATGCACTCCAAGGCCACGCCACCCTCAACGGCAAAACTTTTCCCGTTTCACTCCGCCTGCAACAAATCTATACCGGCAACCATATCACCGCGCTCGATCTCTCTGGCGATCTCTCAGAGCATCTCCCTGGCGCGGCCCGC
>JAJZEG010000062.1 GCA_021828605.1 Pseudomonadota bacterium
TTCCGTTCTAACCATGTAGGGCAAATCCCGCGCCGTCGTAACGATATGCATCTGCTTGTTGGGCCGTGGCGAGGGGTCAGCCAGGGCCGCGCGCTCCGGTCGCGCGCCCGCCGCATCGCCGGTCGCCTTGGTGATTTGCCCTACATGGTTCATGGCGCAATCCTAAAAACGTTTTAGCCGAAATATGACTTGACAGCCTGCTGGCAAGATACCACAACGGTTCAAAGAACGCTACCGTTCCGTACTTACGGCATAAAATGCAACGAACGTAAAGTCAGCTGGAGGGCGTCACTATGACCGTCGACATGGCACCAAACCAACCGGGTCTCCGTTTCCCGGACAGCATTACCTTCAATAAATTCTTCAAGCCTGTGCGTATTGAGGCCGACGTGCATGATCTTGAAATTGCCGGGACGATTCCAGCGGTGCTCCAGGGCAGTTTCTATCGACTCGGCGCCGATGCCCAATATCCGCCGCATCGGGGCAATGACATCTATCTGAATGGCGATGGCATGATGACCATGGTGCGCATGGAAAACGGCCATGCCGATCTGCGCACCCGCTTTGTCCGCACCGAGCGTTTCAAAGCCGAACGCGCGGCGCGGCGCTCGCTTTATGGCCGCTATCGCAACCCCTATACCGATGATCCCGCCGTGCGCGGCAAGGATCGTGGCACCGCCAACACCACCGCCTTCTGGTTCGCTGGCAAATTGCTCGCCCTCAAAGAGGATAACCGCCCAACCGAGCTTGATCCGCATACGCTGGAAACCATCGGCCCATTCGATTTTGGCGGCACGCTGCACGGGCGCACCTTCACCGCCCATCCGAAAATCGATCCGCATACCGGCAACATGATCGCGTTTGCCTATAATTCGGATGCGCTGGTCTCCAATTTTATCTACCTCTATGAAATAACACCCGCCGGGCAGATCATCCGCGAGGAACGCTTCGAAGCGCCCTATTCCTCGATGATCCATGATTTCCTGGTCAGCGATAATTACATCGCCTTTACTTTATATCCGATGATCGCCGATCACGCGCGGATCGAGCAAGGGGGCGCGTTTTTCACCTGGGATCCATCCCATCAGACCGTGATCGCGATCATTCCGCGCAAGCAAGGCGTTGCCGGGCTGCGCTGGTATCACAGCCCGAAGCTGGTGATGGAAACCCATACGATCAATGCCTGGGAAGACGGCTCGGTGCTGCATCTCGAACATTTCATTTCGAATTCGGGATGGTATTCGCAGTTTCCGCATATCAGCGATCCGAACCCGAAGGAAGAACCGCCCTTCGGCCAACGCTGGAGTTTCGATCTGGCCGACCCGCGCGATCAGTTCACCGTGACGCCGATGGTGCCGCATCCGGGCGAAATGCCCGTCGTGGATCCGCGCTATACCGGGCGCTATTGCCGCCATGTATTTTTTGGCGCGATCAATACCCAGTTGGGCCCGATGCTCGATTGGGGCCCGATGGGCCCGCCTTTCAACTGCCTCGCGCATCTGGATCAGCAATCGGGCCGCATTAGCCATTATTATCCAGGCCCGCACGCCAGCACCGAGGAGCCGGTATTCGTGCCTAAAGGCGATGACGCCGCCGAGGGTGATGGCTGGTTGATCTCGGTGATCGGACGGCGCGATCAGAACCGATCGGATGTCGTCATTCTGGACTCGCTCAATTTGGCTGCGGGTCCGGTCGCTTCAATCGAAATACCGTTTCGACTGCGTTATGCGTTTCATGGCTGCTGGGCAACCGCGGCGGAGTTGGGATGGGCCTGATCCGAACTGAACGACGCGCCTTGGTTTGACGTGATGATGGTTGTTGCAAGCGCTATAACAATCCGGCGATGAAGTCGGAATCCGAGGGAGAGTGACAATGAAAACCACAGCTGAAAGTTTCGGCGGCCGCGCGACCTTATTCATCGCGTTCGTCGCTGGCATGGTCGATCTGGTGGCCCTGCCGCTCTGGGTCGGCGGTCTGATCAGCTCGGCGCATTTTTCGCCGCAAAAAGCGGGCGCCCTGGTCAGCCTCTATATTTTTGGCGTGCTGTTCGCCAACGTCGCCCTTGGCCCGCGCTTCATGAAGGTCAATAGCCGCATCGTCGCCTGCGTCGGCTTTTCGATTTCCACGCTTTGCTTTTTCATCCTGACCCACGCGCATGGCTTTCCGATCTTCGCCGCGCTGCATCTGATCGCCGGTCTCGGCGCGGGCTCGGGACTATCCTGCGTCTATGGCACGATTGGACGCAGCAAAAACCCGCATCGCCTGTTCGCGATTGTCAATGTTGGCGTCGCGATCTTTGGCATCGTATTTTTCGCCACCGCCCCGCATCTGCTCGCCGTGATCGGCGTCAATGTTATTTTCGTCATCCTCGGCAGCCTGATGGCCGCCGCCGCCATCGCCTGTGCGCTGGCCTTCCCACCGATCAGCGCCGATCCCAAACGCGCGATTATCAAAGGCCCGATCGCCAGCCCGCTGATCGCGCGCATCTTTGCCTTCTCCGGCGTCGCGTTCATGACCGCAGGCCAGGCGGCGATGTTCAGTTTCGTACAACAGGTCGGGCTCGCCCATGGTTTCTCCGCCGCCAATATCGGATTATTGCTGGCGGGCTCGGCAATCCTCAATCTTTTCGCTCCGATTCTGGCGGGGCTGCTGCAACATAAACTGCCCGCCACACCGGTTGCGGTAACCGGCGTGTTCCTGCACGGCGTCGCCTCGCTGGTGATCTGCAACATGCTCGGTTTCGGACCCTATGTGATCGCCGCAGGATCGTTAGTGTTTCTGATCATCTTCTCGCATATTTTCATGTTCGGCTTCATCTCGAAAATGGATCGCTCCGGGCGGATGGCGGCGCTAACACCCTCGATGCTGATGGTCGGCACCGCCATCGGCCCGTTCCTCGCGGGCAGCGTGGTCGGCGCCTATGGCTATCCGGCACTCGGCGTCACCGCCGCCGCCCTCGCCTGGAGCAGCGCGATCTGCTACTTCATGGCGGGCAACAAGGCGCATGATTTCGTGGCGATGCCCAGCGCGATGATCGGTGATGTGGTCCCATGAGCGTGCCCCAGCATTCCGAAAATCCTGAGCCCGGCTTTGCCACCTTTCACGCCCAGCCCGCCTATCTCGGCTTTCGGGATGCCGATTTCGCGCAGCCTTACGCCCGCTTCCTGCGTGATGAGGATGCAGCACGCGCGGCGCGGATCGCCGCCCAGCACCGCACCGCGCTCGCGCCTGACCGCTACCCCGCCTTCGCCGATCTGCCCGCTTCTCTGTCGCGGCCGGGCTATGGCGCTCATGAAACCGGCTGGAGCATACAGGATAGCGGCACCTGCGTGGTTGCCGTCCATACCCCGATGCCGGGCGTGGATGCGGCGATGTGGGATTGGTGGTTCTCATGGCATGGTGGCGACTCATCGCGCTATAAAATCTGGTCGCCTGCGGCCCATCTGGTCGCAAGCTGGCGCGATGGTGCCGGTGAACGGTCGGGCCTGAAATCCTATATCGGCCGCACCTCGCTGATCAAGGAAATGATCGGCCGCACCTATTTGCAGGGCGCAATCCGCTTCGTCGATCCGGCCAGCATCGGCTTCGCCCCCGATGCGTTCGATGGCACCGTGATCTGCGGCCGCGCCGGTGAAGTCGATAAGCCGATTGAACATACTTGGCTGATCCACCAGGTGCGTAACACCGATCAGGGTTGCGAGATGCGCAGCCGTTTCTATCTGGGCCAGGACCCGACGATCAACGGCACCAAGCTGCCGGCACACCCCCCGGGCCAGCCGCGACCCGGCCCGATTCCGATCGAACTCCTGGAACATTGCGCAACTGAGATGCACCATCTCGCCGGGTTCCTGCCCGAACTTTATGCAACCTGCGGGCCGCAGGCGGCATGACCGCCCCGATGAGCGCCCCGATGAGCGCGCACATGAATTTGGCGATGATCGATAACGCCTTTCTGCCCGCTGAATTCGCAACCATCGCGGCGCGGGCCGAGGCGGCTGGCTTCGCCGTGCGGCGCTACAAGGATAATGCCGCCTTCCACGCCGCCGATCACGCGCATACTGACATAATGTTATGTATGGGCCATACCACCTGTGATGCCGCGCTGCTGGATCGGATGCCGCGCCTGCGCGGCTTGTTGTCGGCGGTCACCGGCATCGAGGGGTTCGACGTGGCCGCCGCCTCCAGCCGGGGGATTTTGATCGGCAATGGCCAGACCGAATTGAACTATACCGGCATGGCCGAGGCGACGATATTGCTGATCCTGGCTGCCCTGTATGATTTCAATTTCACTCAGACAGTGCTGCGTGACAATCAACCCCGCCCCTCGCCGTTGCGCGCGCGTCTGCTCAAGGGGCGCACGGTCGGTTTTATCGGTTTCGGCAAAATCGCTCAGGAAGTCGCCATCCGTCTGGCGCGCTGGGACGCAAGGCTGATCTGCTCGGCGCATCGGCCCAACCCGGCGATGGCGGCGTTGCAGGTTGCGCAGGTCGAGCTTGAGACTCTGCTTGAAACCGCCGATATTATCAGCCTGCATTGCAGCCTGAATCCACAAACCCATCATCTGCTCGATGCCCGCCGCATCGCGCTGCTCAAACCGGACGCGCTGCTGATCAACACCGCGCGCGGCGCCTTGATCGATGAAATCGCGCTGACCGACGCGCTGCGCGACCGCCGCATCGCCGGTGCCGCGCTTGATTGCTTCGAGCAGGAACCGCTGGCCCCGAACAGTCCGCTGCGCGCCTTGCCCAACGTGATCCTGACCCCGCATATGATCGGTCA
>JAJZEG010000326.1 GCA_021828605.1 Pseudomonadota bacterium
CCGCCAGCCCATATCGCGGAACAGGCCTTCAAAGCGGCCAAACAGCCGGTCGGGCATCACCGAATCCAGGCTTTGCCGGTTGTAATCGACCACCCACCAAACATCGCGCACATCATGCTTCCAGCCCTCCAGCAGGGCTTCGTAGATATTGCCTTCATCGAGTTCGGCATCGCCGGCGATGGCGATATGGCGGGCGGGGGGGCGTGCCGGGTCGATCAGATCATGGGCGCGCAAATAATCCTGGATCAAGGAGGCGAAGGAGGTGATCGCGACGCCGAGCCCGACCGAGCCTGTGGAAAAATCGATCTCGGCGCCGTCCATCGCGCGCGATGGATAGGCTTGAGCGCCGCCCATTTGGCGGATACCGGCCATTTTATCGATGGTTTGCCGGCCAAGCAGGTAGTTGATCGCGTGCAAGACCGGGGCGGCGTGGGGTTTCACCGCGACGCGGTCTTGCGGGCGGAGCATGTGGAAATACAGCGCGGTCATGATCGAGACCACCGAGGCGCAGGAGGCTTGGTGCCCGCCCACTTTCAGCCCGTCGCGATTGGGGCGCAGATGATTGGCGTTATGGATCATCCAGGATGACAGCCACAGCAATTTGCGCTCGATTTGGCGGAGCGAGGCGTAATCGACGCTGCTGGTGGCGGCAAGGCGCGGTTCGGCGATGATATCCATGATGGTCTTTGCGCTCCTGGCCTTAGGTTTTCTGGTTTTGGGTTTCCGGCTGCGATTTCTGGACGGTGGTTTCCAGCCCGGCTTATACCAGGGAATGGGTGGTCCGCGCCATGGTGGCCGAAAGCAGGGCGGCGGGCAGATAAGCGGCAAGATCTTCGGCGATCAAGCCGTGGGCAAGGCCGCGCGCGGCACGCGTGGCAGCCTCGCCATGCAGCCAGACGGCGGCGCAGGCGGCCTCGAACGCGGGCATGTTCTGGGCGAGCAAAGCGGCGGCGATGCCCGCCAGCACATCGCCAGCGCCTGCGGTGGCGAGGCTGGGCGGCGCGTTATCATTAATCGCGGCGCGGCCATCGGGGGCGGCGATGACGGTGTCGGCCCCTTTGTAAATCACTACCGCGCCGGTTTGCGCGGCGGCGGCGCGGGCGGCGCTGAGCTTACCCGCATAGGCTGCGGGAAACAGGCGGGTGAACTCGCCGTGATGCGGGGTGATGAGGGTGGTGCCGCGCAGGCGTTCAGGGTGGCCCGCGCAGGCGGTCAAGGCGTCGGCATCGGCGACGATGGTGCGGCGTGCGGCGATCAAAGTGGCGAGTTCCGATCCGGCGCAAGCGAGGCCGAGGCCGGGACCGCAGATCCAGCTTTGTCGGCGCGGATCGGCGAGGAGCGTTTCCAGCGGATCGGTGGTGGTGATGATTCCGGGCGGCGCGTTGATCGGGGCTTGGGTGATCAGGGTCACCAGGCCCACGCCAGTCCGGCGGGCGGCATGGGCGGCGAGCAAAGCGGCGCCTGGCATGGTGCCCGCACTCAGGGTCAGGCTGCCGCGCTGGTATTTATGACCGTCGGGATCGAGCGTCGGGAGTCGCCACAAAGCAGGGGTGTTGCGCCAGAGCGTGGCGGTGACGCAGGCGCGGGCAGCGGCGGGCATGGCGATATCCGCGCAAAGTGTGGTGCCGCAATGCGCGCGACCGGGATAGAGCAGATGACCAGGCTTGCGGGTGACGAAGGTTATCGTGAGAGCGGCGTGCGGGGCATCGCCGCGTCGTGCGCCGGTGGCGCCATCGATGCCCGAGGGGATGTCGATGGCAATCAGGGTGCGGGCGCGGGCGAGCAACTCGGCGAGGTGGGGGGCGAGATCGCGGTTGAGGCCGGCGCCGAAAATAGCGTCGATCACCAGGTCCGCCCGGTGAATATATGTTTCAGCCTCGACCAGCGGGCCGTGCCAGCGCGCGGCGGCGGCGGCGGCGACCGGGTGGGTTGGCGGGCCGAGCACGGGAGCGACGACCACCGGCCAGCCGATTTGGGCGAGCAGGCGGGCGGCGACATAGCCATCGCCGCCATTCGCACCAGGACCGGCGAGAACCAGGACGCGGCTGGGCGGATAGTGGCGGCGAATCGCGTGGGCGACCGCGCGTCCCGCATGCGCCATCAACGCGTCGAGCGCGGTGCCCGCGCGAGGGGCGGCTTGATCGATGATCGCGCATTCGCTTGGGGTGTATAGCGGTTCCATCGCGGGTATTTTGGCTTGTTTGGTCGCCGCGGCAATATCGCAACGGCGCGCGGGTTGATGATTGTCAAAGCGAGATGATCCTATTCATAGGATCAAACCGGTCTATACAGGCTGTGCTCTAGGCATAGAATAGAGCCGCAATGAACCGATAGGGGATAGCGATGGCGATGGTGATTGCGATTGCGCAGCAAAAAGGCGGGGCGGGTAAGACCATGCTGACCGCGCAGCTGGCGGTGTGGTTTGCGTTGGAACGGCGGGTGGTTTGTATTGATATTGATCCGCAAGGCTCGTTGACCCTGTGGGGACGGTTGCGCGATGCGCAGCCGCGCGCGCGGGTGACGGTGGAGGTGCAGAGCCTGACCGGCTGGCGGCTGGATCGGGCGCTGGATCAGGTGCAAGCGAGCCATGATATTGTGTTGATTGATACGCCGCCGGTGTTGGATGGGGATCAGGCGCGGGCGATCAGGGCGGCGGATTTGGTGCTGGTGCCGCTCAATCCGGCGCCGCCCGATTTATGGGCGGCGGAAGCGACGCTCAAGCGCGCCGCCATGGAACGGCGGCAGGTGGCGATGGTGTTTAATCGCGCTCCCGCCGCCTCAAAATTGCGACGGCGTCTAGAAGTTGAAATTGCGGCGCGTGGATTTTTACTCCTGCCGGCTTTGGGGAATCGGTCGGCTTTTGCCACCAGTTTCGCCGATGGGTTAGGGGTTGCTGAGGCGGCGAAGCCGGGTTTGGCCGGTGATGAATGCGCGGCATTGGGGGCCGCTTTGCTTGGGTTGGACCGAAAATCACCGCTTGTCACAAAAAAGTAGTCGGTCCTCGGAAATTGTAATACATTTTTTCTTTCAAAAAACCGGGTTTCAGGTGAAACCCTCTTGCGTCGCGGTTATTTATCGGTAATCTGTGGAACGTGGCGTTTCAAATTGATTTCCGGTCATTATTGATCGGTGGTCATGGGGCGCCAGCCGCCAAGTTTAGGGAGCCTCAAAAAGCATCGCAATGATGCTGGCCGGTCCGTTGGATCGGCCTTTTTTTTGCCTGATATTATATTGTTTGCGGGTCGAGCGCGTAGCCGGCGGCGCGCACGGTGCGAATCAAATCCAGCTCGTTCGGGCCGTTGATCGCTTTGCGCAGGCGGCGAATATGCACATCGACGGTGCGCGGTTCGACATGGATGTCGCGCCCCCAGACCGCGTTCAGCACGTCTTCGCGGGTGAAGACCCGCTTGGGGTGGCGCAGGAAAAATTCCAGCAGCCGGAACTCGGTGGGGCCGAGATGCAGCGCACGACCTCCGCGCATGACCCGGTGGGTGGCGGGGTCGAGGTCGATATCATGGAAAGTGAGCTTGGTTTTGGCCGGGGCGGTACCCGCGCGGCGCAGCAAGGCGCGAATGCGCGCGATCAGCGCCTCGGGTGAAAACGGCTTGGTGACGTAATCATCGGCGCCGGTCTCTAAGCCGCGCACCGCGTCCTGATCCTCGGCGCGGGCGGTGAGCATGATCACCGGCAGGTTGCGGGTGGCCGGACGGCGGCGGATTTGTCGGCATAATTCGATGCCCGATAAAGTGGGCAACATCCAATCGAGCAGCATCAGGTCGGGCGGGGCTTCGGTGATTTTGGCCAGGGCTTCGGTGCCATCGCCAGCTTCATCGACGGTAAACCCTTGTTTTTCCAAATTATAGCGGAGCAAGGTGACCAAAGGCGCTTCGTCTTCGACGATGAGGATGGTCTGGCGGGCGGATTCGCTCATGACAGCTCCTGGGACGATTGGTTAGGTGGATGGGGCGATATAGTCGGCGGACAGATCGCCTTTCGGGCGGGTGTCGGGCAGGCTTTTGCCGGTGGTGGCGTAATAAGTGAGTTCGGCCATGTTGGTGGCGTGGTCGCCAATGCGTTCCAGATTTTTGGCAATGAATAATAAATGGGTGCAGGGCGAGATGTTGCGGGCATCTTCCATCATATAGGTGATCAGCTCGCGGAAAATGGTGGTGTAGAGGTCATCGATCATCTGGTCGGCGCGCCAGACGGTGACGGCTTTGGTGGCGTCGGCCTCGCCGAAGGCATCGATGGTGAGTTTCAGATTTTCCTGCACCAGGCGCGAGATTTGCGCGAGGCTGGCCAGCGGATAGGCCGGGGTGACCTGGTTCAGCACGATGGTACGCTTGGCGACATTGGCGGCGTAATCGCCGATCCGTTCCAGATCGGTGGTGGTTTTCAGGGCAGCGACCACATGGCGCAAATCATCGGCGACCGGCTGGCGCAAAGCGAGGATGCGAATGGCGAATTGCTCGATCACCCGCTCCTCGGCATCGACCTTGTGATCCTGCTCGACCACGCGGGCGGCCAGTTCGGCGTCGCGATTGAGCAAAGCGCGCACGGCGTCGGACAAAGCGGACTCGACCATCCCGCCCATCGCCGCAATCATGTCGCGCAGGCGGGCGAGGTCGGTCTCGAAAATGGTAAGGATATGTTTATTTTCGTCGGGCATGATGTTCCTCGGGGCGCGATCAGCCGAAGCGCCCGGTGATATATTCCTGGGTGCGGCGTTCGCGCGGGGCGGT
>JAJZEG010000415.1 GCA_021828605.1 Pseudomonadota bacterium
CTTGGGGTTTCGGCGATGGTGCGGATCGAGGCGCCGGGGACGATTGAGCGCTCATTGGGCAAGGCGAAGCGGGTGATTGATTTGAGACCAAAATGATTATTTGGCGCGTTGGGTGCGGATGATGCCTTGGGCGGTGAGGGTGGTGATTTCATCGGTGGTGAAGCCGAATTCGGTGAGGATTTGGGTTTGATCGGCGGCGAAAGCGGGGGGTGGGGTCCAGGTGCTGGTTTCGGGGCCGCCTTGGGTGCGTGAGAACTTGATCGGGGTGCCGAGGGTTTGGATGCCATCGAGGTTCGTGCGCATCGCGCGGTGGGCGGTGTGCTTGCTGGCGAGGGCGGCATCGACGGTTTGCATGGCACCTGCGGGCACGCCCGCTTCGATCAAGGTGCTGGCGATGGCGGCACCATCATGGGTCGCGAGGCGGGATTCGAGGGCGGCGCGCAAGGCCGGTCGGTTCGTCAGGCGTTCAGCGTTGTTAGAGAAACGCGGATCATCGGCGAGGGATGGATCGCCGAGATGGGTGCAGAGTTTGCGAAACTGCCCGTCATTGCCTGCGGCGATGAAAATCGGGCAGGTTTTGGTGCGAAAGACTTCGTAGGGCGCGATGTTAGGATGCGCGTTGCCGGTGCCTTGCGGGGTTTTGCCGGAGAGAAAATGATTGGCGGCGGCGGGGTGCAAGAGTGCTAACGCGGTGTCATGCAGGGTCATGTCGATGAATTGGCCTTGGCCGGAGCGTTGGCGTTCATAGAGCGCCATCAGGATGCCGATGGCGGCGTAGAGGCCGGTGCCCATATCAACCATCGGTGCGCCCATGCGCAGCGGGCCGGATTCGGGTGTGCCATTGATGCTGGCGAGGCCGGACATGGCTTGGACGATGGCGTCGTAGCCGGGCAGGCCGCCGAGCGGGCCGTCGGCGCCGAAACCGGAGATCCGGCAATGGATTAGACGCGGGAAATCGGGGGCGAGATCGGCATAAGCGAGGCCCCATTTTTCCATGGCGCCGGGTTTGAAATTTTCGGTGAGGATGTCGGCGCGCGCGAGCAGGCGGCGGAGTACAACGCGGCCTGCCGGTTGGGCGAGATCGAGGCTCATCGCGCGCTTGTTGCGGTTGGCGCCGAGGAAATAGCTGGCGTCGTGCGCGCCGTCGGGGCGGGTGAGGAAGGGAGGGCCCCAATCGCGGACTTCATCGCCTTGCGGGGGTTCGATTTTGATCACATTGGCGCCGTGATCGGCGAGGATCATGGTGCAATAGGGGCCGCCGAGCACGCGGGTCAGGTCGATCACGGTGAGGCCGGTGAGGGCGCGGTCGGTGAGGGCGCGGTCGGGCATTTTGGCTCCTGGACGAGGGGGCGGCGCGGTTTCGCGCCCTTGGCGGATGGCTGTAATTGGGGATAGGGCCGGGGACAAGGGATGCGTATGTGGGCGCGGGTTGGCAGGGGGGTGGAATTGGGCGATGGTCGGGTTAGCGTATTATTGAACCGGGGAAACATCCAATGGATCTTGCTTATGCAACGGCACGCCAGATGGCCAAGGCGATTGCGCGGGGGAGCCTTTCCTGCACCGAGGCGGTGAAGGCGCAGATCGAGCGGATCGAGGCGTTGGATGGGGCGTTGAATGCGGTGGTGGTGCGCGATTTTGAGCGGGCGCTGAGCACCGCGCGCAGCCATGATCGGCGGCGCAAAAGTGCGGCGAAGTTGCCGCCGTTATTTGGCGTGCCGATGACGGTGAAAGAGAGTTATGACGTGGCGGGGTTGCCGACCTGCTGGGGGGTGGCTGAGGCATTGCACGTGGCGCAGGCCGATGCGCTGGCGATTGAGCGGTTGAAGGCGGCGGGGGCGATTATTACTGGCAAGACCAATGTGCCGGTGTTGCTGATGGATTGGCAGGCGCGCAATCCGGTTTATGGGCAGACCAATAATCCGTGGGATGTGACGCGCTGGGCCGGGGGCTCGTCGGGTGGGTCGGCGGTGTCGCTCGCGGCGGGGTTTGCTTGGCTGGAGGCGGGGAGCGATATTGGCGGCTCGTTGCGCGATCCGGCGCATTTTTGCGGGGTGTATGCGCATAAGCCGACTTGGAATCTGCTGCCCTTACTGGGTCATTCGCTGGCGGGTGGGGTGGTGCCGACCGATTTGTCGGTGATTGGGCCGATGGCGCGCAGTGCGGCGGATTTGGATGTGGCGTTGCAGGTGATGGCCGGGCCGATGCCGATTGAGCGCGGAATGGCGGTCAAGCTGCCCGCGCCGCGCCAACGTGGGGTAAAAGGGTTGCGGGTGGCGATTATGGCGGATCATCCGGCTGCACCGGTCGAGCGGGAGATCAGTGGCGCGCTGCGGGATCTGGCGCGGCATTTGAAGGATGAAGGCGCGAAAGTGTCGCTTACCGCACTGCCGGAGTTGGATTTGGCGGCGGCGAACGAGACTTATCTGGTGTTGTTGAATGCGGCTTTGTCGGCGCGGATTCCCGATGATCGGATCGCTTTGATGCGCGAGGCGATTGCCAAGGCCGGGCCACAGCTTGCGGGTGAGGCGTTTGCGGTGCGGGATTCGCGCTCGACGTTAGTGGAGCATCGGATTTGGTTGCGCCTCAATGAGGAGCGGTATCGGGCGCGCCTGGCGTGGGATCGGTTTTTTCGGTCGTGGGATGTGTTGATTGCGCCTGCAGCCTCGATGCCTGCGCAGCCGCATGATCCGGTGCATGGGATGGCGGAGCGGCGGGTGATGATTAACGGGGTGGAGCGGGCGTTTTTGGAGCAGTTATTTTGGGCCGGGATCGCATCGATGCCGTTGCTGCCTGCAACTGCAGCACCTTTGGGGATGAGTGCGAGCGGTTTGCCGTTCGGGATGCAGATTTTGGGCGCGCCCTATGATGATCGGAGCACGATTGCGGTGGCGGCGTCGTTAGAGCGGTCGTGGCTGGGGTTTCAGCCGCCGCCTGGCTATTGATCGGATGGGGATGGAGCATTTTGACGGCACGCATTTTTTCAATCCCGAAGGAGCGCGGCGGAATGTTAGTCGCTGGCGCGCGCTGAAATGGATGACCCGGCGCGGCACCCGCTCGCCTTGGCCGCAGCGGCGGTTGAATCGGGATTGGCCGGCACCAACGGGGTCGGTTGCGGCGGGGCAGGCGGCGGTGACGTTTATTGGGCATTCGAGTTTTTTGCTCCGGCTGCCGGGGTTGACTTTGTTGACCGATCCAATTTTTTCCGAGCGCTGTTCGCCGCTGAGTTTTATCGGGCCGCGCCGGGTGCGCGCACCAGGGCAGGCGATGGCGGCGTTGCCGCGCCCGGATGGGATTTTGCTGTCGCATAATCATTATGATCATTGCGACCTGCCGAGCCTGCGCGCGCTGCGTCGGCGCTTCGGGTTGGTGCCGATTTATGCGCCTTTGGGCAATAAAGGCTGGTTGGAGGCGAAGGGGCTGGGTCCGGTGATCGAGCTTGATTGGTGGCAGCAGGCGATATGTAAGGATACGCTGATTACCCTGACGCCCGCGCGGCATTTCGCGGCGCGGACCTTGAATGATCGGAATACCACCTTGTGGGGCGGGTTTATGATCGCGCCTGCGGGCGGTGGGCAGGTTTATTTTGCCGGGGATAGCGGGTTTACCGCGCAGTTTGGTGCGATCAGAGAGCGGCTGGGGGCGCCTGATTTGGCGCTGTTGCCCATCGGCGCTTATGAGCCGCGCTGGTTCATGGAGGCGGTGCATATGAACCCCGAGGATGCGGTGCGCGCGTTCATGATGCTGGGCGCGCGGCAGGCGGTGGGGATGCATTTTGGCACGTTTCAACTGACCGATGAGCCGGTGGATGCGCCGCTGGAGGATTTGGCGCAAGCGCGGGGGCGGGCAGGGTTGAGCCAGGCGCAGTTCGATACGTTGGATTTTGGCGAGACACGGGTTTTTGGGTTGGGGGATGGCTGATAATCGGGGCTTGCCCCTTTCGGATTGGCGCGAAATACCGACATTATCGGCTGAAGCATCGAGGAGTGGCGAACATGGATACAGCGACGGTTGAAGCGGCGGATTTTGCCGCGCGGCATTGGCAGAGTGCGGCACCGGGGCCGCTCAGGCCGGGGTCGGCTGCGCATAAAGAGGCGATGTGCCGGATGTTTCATGAGACGTTTAATCCGTACAAACCCTCGGTGATTGCCTGGCCGGTGCTGGATGAGGCGACGCGGCACAAGATTATTTCGCTGCCGATTTGGGATATTGCGGTGCAGACCGAGGGCAAGGCGCGATTGCGCATGGCGGCTTATGCGGCGACGATTGCCGATCCGGCGCTGCGCGAGGTGATTGCGCTGAATGGCTGGGAGGAAAATCGGCATAAGGAAGTTTTGTCCAAGCTGGTCGAGGCTTACGGGATTCCGCTCGAACCCGAGCCGGTTTATCAGCAGCCGCGCGATCCGGAATGGGCCTATATGGTGACCGGCTATTCGGAATGTATTGATAGTTTTTTTGCTTTTGGCTTGTTCGAACTGGCCAAGAGATCGGGGTTTTTTCCGGCGGAATTGGTGGAGACGTTTGAGCCGGTGATCCAGGAAGAAGGGCGGCATATTTTGCTGTTCGCCAACTGGGTGGCGTGGCAGCGCGCGACCATGCCCTGGTGGCGGCGGGGGTGGTTTGAGCTGCGGGTGGCGGCGGTCTGGCTGTTTTTGGGCTGGGAGCGGATGGGGATTGCGCGCGGGATGGATGATGGCGGCAACAAGGGCACGCCGCAGGATAATAATTTCACCGTGACCG
>JAJZEG010000205.1 GCA_021828605.1 Pseudomonadota bacterium
TCCGCCCCCAGGTGCGGGTCATCGGCATCCGACCGGTGACCAGCAGCTGCCAGCTCAGGCTCCAATGGCCGAAATTGGGGAAACTCACGATGGCCCGCGCACTGATGCGCAGCATTTGCCGCAACACTTCGCGCGGCTTTTCAACCGCCTGCAAGGTGCGCGAGAGCACCACATAATCGAACGCGTCATCGGGGTAATGGGCCAAGTCGCTATCGGCATCGCCCTGCATCACCGGTAGGCCATGGGCCACCGCGCGGGTGACTTCGGCCATGTCGATTTCCAGGCCGCGCGCGTCGCAGCCTTTGGTGCGAAACAAATGATCGATCAGCGCGCCATCGCCGCAGCCAATATCCAGCACCCGCGCGCCCGGCGCGATCATGCCGGCGATCAACGCCAAATCCACCCGCATCGATTTGGAAACCAGCCGCACCGCTGCGCGCTCAGTCATCGCTCAAGCCCCAGCGTTTCAGCGCAGCCCGCCAGAAACCCGGCGACGCTGCGCGCGAGGTCCGGCTCATCGAGCAAAAACGCATCATGACCCTTATCGCTGATGATTTCGACGAATGACGCATTGGCCGCAACCTGGTTGAGCGCGCGCGCGATGGCCCGGCTTTGCGCGGTGGGGAACAACCAGTCCGAGCTGAACGAGACCAGCAAAAACCGGGTGCGGGTTGAGGCGAAAGCAGCGGCCAGGGTGCCGCCGTGATCGGCGGCGAGATCGAAAAAATCCATCGCGCGAGTGATGCAGAGATAGGAATTGGCATCAAACCGGCGCACGAAGCTGGAACCTTGATATTCCAGATAGCTCTCGACCGCGAAGCGATCGCCGAACAAGGCGCCGCCCAAGGCGGCATCGCCCTGGATCCGCCGGCCGAACTTTCGCGACAGAGCGGTTTCCGACAAATAGGTGATATGGGCGGTCATCCGCGCGACACCCAAACCGCGCGCCGGGATCACCCCATGATCGCGGTAGCGCCCGTCATGGAAATCGGGATCGGCGAGGATCGCCTGCCGTCCGACCTCGTGAAAGGCGATATTTTGCGCCGAATGAAAAGCGGCGGCGGCGATGGGCAGGGCGGCGAACAGTTTATCAGGATACAGCGCCGCCCAGGCCAGCACCTGCATGCCGCCCATCGAGCCGCCAATGGCCGCGAAGAGCCGGTCAATCCCCAGCGCATCGATCAGCGCCTTTTGCGCGCGCACCATGTCCTGGATGGTCAGTGGCGGGAAATCGACGCCCCAGGGTGGCGCACCTTCCGCGCGCGGGCTGGCCGGGCCGGTGCTGCCCATGCAGCCGCCCAGCACATTGCTGCAAATCACGAAATACCGGTCGGTATCGACCGGGCGACCCGGCCCGACCAGCCCGCCCCACCAGCCGGGCTTGCCGCTGATCGGGTGGGTTTCCGCGACATATTGATCGCCGGTTAACGCATGACAGACCAAAATTGCATTACTGCGATCAGCATTAAGCGTGCCATAGGTGCGATAAGCGAGATCGACCTGATCGAGCGTGACGCCACAATCGAGCGTCAACCCGTGATCGAGGCGCTGAGTTTGGTGCGTGATATCGGGCAAAGGCGTCAGATCCATGGTCCGTCCTATGCGCTGGGGCGCGCGCGCCGACAAGCGGGCGGATTATCGGACGCCGTTATACTCTTGCTCTATGCGCTCCAGCCTGTATCTAGCGGGTTCAAGATTGAGGTGCCGTGGGGCATTGACTTGATGCGTGGTGAAAATTTCGTGCAGTGTTCGCAGCAACAGGGGATGACATGACCGAATCGGCAAATTCGACGGCTTCGGTCCCAACCGGCGATCAGGCTGCCTTGCTGGCTTTGCGCGCGGAGATCGATGCGCTGGATGACCGGCTGCATGATTTATTGATGGAGCGCGCTCGCATCATCGAGCGGGTCAAACGCGATGGCGGCAAAAGGGGCGTGATGATCCGCCCTGGTCGCGAGGCGCGGATGCTTCGCCGCTTGCTCGCGCGCCATCAGGGCGCTTTGCCCGCGCCGACGATTATTCGGATTTGGCGTGAATTATTCACCGGTGCGCTGACTATTGAAGGCGGGTTGACCATTGCCGTCGATGATAAAAACGAAGACCTGGCCGCTGTCGCGCGCGAGCATTTCGGGCCGTTAGTGCCGTTGCGCAAGCATCGCTCCGCCGCCGGGGCGCTTAATGATTTGACCAATGGCACGGCCCAGGCGGCGGTGATGCCGATCCCGAGCGAGGCAGATGAGGACACCGCTGCCTGGTGGACCGGCCTGATGCATGGCGGGGCGCCGCGCTTGCAAATTATCGCCAAATTACCGTTCTGGGGACGACGCAGCGACGGGCTGCCCAGCGCGCCCGCTTATGTGGTGGCGCCGATTTTGCTCGATGAGAGCGGCGATGATCACGGGCTGATTGGCATTGAAACCCCATCGGATACCAGCCTTGCGCGCATGACCGCAGCACTGAAAGAGGCGGGGTTTGAGGTGATCGCGGTCACGTCACGCCGCGGCGACCGCGCGGCGCCCTGTTATGCGCTGGCGGAGGTCAACGGGTTGATCGCGCTTGATGATCCGCGCGTGGCCGCACTCAGCGCGACGTTTCGCGCCCCCGCGATGGTGTTGGGCGGGTTCGCGCTGCCGATTACCGATCAGCCTGTCGAGATGGGTCGATGAGCGGGGCACCGCGCGCGCGGCCAGCGATTTTTACCGTCCAGCCTTATATTGGCGGCGAATCGACACTCACCGGCGTCAATCGGGTGGTAAAACTCTCCTCCAATGAAGGCGCGTTTGGGCCGCCGCCGGGCGCGATTGCGGCACTCGGGGAATTGGCCAGCCAACTGCATCGCTATCCTGATGGCGGGATGGGCTCCTTGCGCACCGCGATTGGCCGGTATTTCGGGCTTGATCCGGCGCGCATTGTGTGCGGCAATGGCTCGGATGAGCTGATTTCGCTGCTGATCCAGTCCTATGGCGGGGTCGGTGGCGAGCTGATCATGAGCGCGCATAGTTTTTTGATGTATGAAATATCGGGCAAGCTGGCCGGGATGAGCGTGCGCAAGGTGCCCGAGCGCAATCTCACGGTTGATATTGATGCGATGCTGGCGGCGGTGAGCCCGGCGACGCGCATGGTGTTTTTGGCCAATCCGAATAATCCGACCGGCAGCTTGCTGCCGCCCTCCGAGGTGGCGCGGCTGCGCGCCGGGCTGCCGGTGGATGTGCTGCTGGTGCTGGATGCGGCCTATGCCGAATATGTCGAGACGCCCGATTATGATCCGGGGATTAGACTGGTTGATGCCGGGACCAATACGGTGATGACCCGGACCTTTTCCAAGATTTTCGGCCTGGGCGGGGCGCGGCTGGGCTGGGTGTATGCGCCGGCGCCGATCATCGATGTGCTGAACCGGGCGCGCGGGCCGTTTAATGTCAATGCCACCGCCATCGCGGCGATTGCCGCCTTGGCCGAGCCGGGCTGGGTGGAGCGCTGTCGCGAGCATAACCGGGTGGCGCGCAGTGCCTTGAGTGCGCGGCTCAGCGCCGTTGGTTTGTTGGTGTATCCGAGCCATGGCAATTTCATTCTGGTTGATTTCGGTGCGCCCGAGCGTGCGGCGGCAGCCGATGGGTATTTGCGCGCGCGGGGGATTATTGTGCGCGCGATGGGGGCCTATGCGCTCGATCAATGTTTGCGCATCACCATTGGCACCGATGAGGAATGCGCCCTTGCCGCCGAGGCGATAGAGGGTTTCGTTGCGCATGGCTGATCCGGGCGCCTGAGCCGGTGTTCGATACGCTGGCCTTGATCGGGATTGGCTTGATCGGCTCCTCGGTTGCGCGGGCAGCGCGCGCGCGCGGTACCATCGCGCGGCGGGTGGTGGCGAATGCGCGCTCCACAGCGACGCTGACGCGGGTGGCCGAGCTTGGCATTGTTGATGCGTGTGAAGCCGATCCAGGCCGGGCGGTGATCGACGCTGATTGCGTGATGCTGTGCGCGCCGGTTGGCGCCTATGCGGCATTGGCCGAGGCGATTGCGCCTTATTTGAAGCCAGGGGCGATTATCACCGATGTTGGCTCGACCAAGCAGTCGGTTATTCGCGATGTTGGGCCGTTTGTGCCTGAGGGCGTGCATTTCGTGCCGGGCCATCCGATGGCGGGCACCGAGTTTTCCGGCCCGGATGCCGGTTTCGCTGAATTATTCGAGGGGCGTTGGACCTTGCTGACGCCGCCACCGGGCACCAATGCAACGGCGGTCGCTCAACTGCGGCTGCTGTGGGAGCGGATGGGGGCGAGCGTGTCGGTGATGGATCCGGCGCATCATGATCGGGTGGTCGCGATTGTCTCGCATTTGCCGCATCTGATCGCGTTCACCATTTGCGGCACGGCGGATGATCTGGCCGATGAGACCCGCCAGGAAGTGCTGCAATTTGCCGCCTCGGGCTTTCGCGATTTCACCCGCATCGCCGCGTCCGACCCGGTGATGTGGCGCGACGTGTTTTTGAATAATCGCGAGGCGTTGCTGGAAATGCTGGCGCGCTTCACCGAGGACGCCGCCGCGATGGCGCGCGCGGTGCGCTGGGGCGATGGCAGCTATATCGAGGATAAGGTGTTGCGCGGGCGCAAAATCCGCCAGGCGCTGATTGATCTGAATCAGGCTTAGTGTCCCGAATCTGAAATCCGTTGGATTTCAGATTCAGAGTGGACACTAAGAAATTCAAG
>JAJZEG010000061.1 GCA_021828605.1 Pseudomonadota bacterium
CGCAGCGCGCGCCCGCGCGACCAATTCAGCGGCTAAATCAGTCACATGACCCATCGCAACACCAGGAGCGAAAGCGCCGCGAGCAGCCCGGCAATCCAGTCATCGGCCATAATCCCGAGCGCGTCATGCCGCGCATCGGCCCAGCCGACCGGCCCCGGCTTCCAGATATCAAACAAGCGGAACAGCCCGAACGCCAAAATAATCCCAATCCAGCCGCCAGTGCCGAGCCCGAGCAGCGCGATCATTTGTCCGCCAACCTCATCAATGACGACCCAGCCCGGATCATGATGTGCGGCGTTGGTGCGTGGAATCGCCCAGAGCCCGAGCAGACTGATCGCGACGATGCCAACGACCAACGCGAACCCGTCGTCCCCGCGCAGCAGCACCAGCCCGACCAGCAAACCGAGGACCGATCCGGCGGTGCCCGGCGCGCGCGGCACCGCGCCCACGCCTAGTCCCGAGGCGATCCACCACGCATAATTCTTCATTGGTTGATCCAACGCCGCACCGGGTCGCGCGCGGGCTTACCTTGCAGGGCGCGATACACCACCATCGCCTCAGTGACCCGCTGCACATAGTTGCGGGTCTCGCCAAATGGGATTTCCTCCAACCAGGTCACCAAATTAATCCCCCCTGATGCGACCGGCAAACGCGGATCGCCATAATCCGCGAGCCAGGCCGCCACATTGCCGGGCCCGGCATTATAGGCGGCAATCGCGAGCGGCGTGCAATTGCCAAATCGCTGGCGCAGCATGGTTAAATAGATTTTGCCCAGCGCGATATTGCGCGCCGGATCGCGCAGTCCCGCACCACCTGATTCCAGGCCGGCGCGGCGGGCGATTTGTGCTGCGGTTCCCGGTAACAGCTGCATCAGGCCAATCGCCCCGGCATCGCTCATCGCATTCGGATCAAAACTGCTCTCCTCGCGCGCAATCCCCAAGGTCAAATCTGACGCGCCGGCGAAAGCGGGGGGGATCGGCCAACCCAACCGGATTAGCATCACCCCATGCACCCCGGCCTGGCGGGCTATCGCCACCGCTATCGGCGTCTGACCTAATCCCACGGCAAGTTGTGCCGCCAAATCCCAAGCCGCAGGACTCGCCGAGGTGTCGCCGGTGCGCCGCAAAAACGCCCGCGCCCGGCGTGGTGCGCCCATTTGCACCAGCTCATAAGCCGCCTGCGGCAATTCGCGCTCGGCGAACATGATATCGGCGCGCGCAGTCAGCGGAATGATCGCCGCTTGCCTGATCCGCGCCGTCAGTTGCGCTGGCGTTTCACCCGCCTGCAAGGAGGCCAACTGGCCATAAAAACTATCAACGAACACTGAAGCCCGGGCCAGATCGGCCGCCCGCGCGGCGCCGGTCGCGGTTTGCGCCAGCCAATACCAGCCGCGCGCCCGGGTGATCACCGCCTTATCCCCGCGCGCCAGCTGGGTGAACCATCCCGCCGCGCGCGCCGGATCATGCAAAAACCGCAGCGCCACAAACCCCGCCAAAAAATCCCGGCTCGCGCGCTGCACGACCGAGGCCGGCGGAATGGTTGCGGCCAGGTGATAGGCGTCGGTCGGATCATTCTGCGCCAGCAAGTCCCGCACCAAAATATCCGCACGCGCCCAGAACAAACCGCGCAACCGGTAGCCGCCCGAGCCAACCCGCATCGCGCGTTGTGCTGCTCCGACCCCCTGGGTGTTCCACAACGAAGCCTGTTCAGCGGTGGTTGTGGTCAAACGGGTGCGGGTGAGGAATAAAAACGGCGTTTCCTGTTGGCGCACCGATAACGCGGCAATCGCGCGCGCCGCATCAGGCTGCCCGCTCACCAGCGCCAGCCAAGCGGAGCCGACCGCGCGATGCGGCGCGCTCAGGCCCGGCAGCAAAGACGCCGCAGCCTGATCATCGCCCGCGCCCGCCAGGCGCTCAAACCGCGCCCAGTTCGCCGCCCGTCCCAGCAGGGGGCCGAACTGCGCTTGAAACCCCGCAGCGTCATCGATGCTGGAATAGCCGTTGATCCAGGCAAGTCGGGCAAATTTTTTCGCGAGCATCGGCTGGTCGGCAAAGGCTGCGGCGCAGCGTGCATCCGCCCGCGCGGTGATCGGCACCCGTTGCACACAATCGGCGCGCACCTGCGCATCATCAGCGTCCGCTGCGAGCGCCTCGCTCCAGCGCCGATCCAGCAAGCTCTGCTCCGGCCAATCGGGATTACGCGCCTGGAACGCGGCAATTTCCGTGGGGCTGGCGGCACCTGGATCGAGCAGCCGATAATAGGTGACCAGTTTAGCCACCAGCCGATCCGGTTGCTGGGAGGCGAGCAGCGTGGCATCCGCCCAATCACTCGCGCGCACGGCTGGCATGATTTGCGCCAACGATGGTGAGGGCAAGGATGGAGAGAGGCTGGAAGCAGGCGGCGGGGTGGACGCTGCGACCGCCACGCTGGTCATTGCGCCGATCACGATTGCCACTCCAATGATCCAGCGTTGCATTCCCTGGTCATAGCAATCGCACTGCTAAACCGCCATCCCCGCTTATGGTTTTGCCGAGCGGCCTGCCTTGCCCCGCCCCCGGTGACGGGCTTACAATCGGGGTTCAACGGAGAGAAAAATGTTTCACGGTTCACTCGTCGCTTTGATCACCCCGATGCGTGCTGATGGCATGATCGACGAGCCTGCGCTGGAGCGCTTCATCGAATGGCAAATCGATCAAGGCACGGATGGTCTGGTGCCGGTCGGCACCACCGGCGAATCGCCGACGCTCAGCCACACCGAACATCAGCGCGTGGTCGAACTGACCGTGCGCATCGCGCGCAAGCGGGTGCCGGTGATTGCGGGGGCGGGGTCTAATGCGACCGCTGAGGCCATCGGTCTCGCGCGTCATGCGCAATCAGTCGGCGCCGATGGCGTGTTGGTGGTCACCCCCTATTACAATAAGCCGACCCAAGACGGCTTAGTGCTCCACTACACTGCAATCGCCGATGCCATCGATATCCCGCTGATCATTTACAATATCCCATCACGCTCGGTGATCGATATGTCGGTGGCCACCATGGCCAAGCTCGCGGCGCACCGCACTATCGCGGGGGTGAAGGATGCGACCGCCAACCTTACCCGCCCGCTGCATACCACCGCCGCCTGTGGCCCCGATTTTTGCCAGCTTTCCGGCGAAGATCATACCGCGCTCGCTTTTCTGGCGGCGGGGGGCCATGGCTGTATTTCGGTGACCGCCAATATCGCGCCGAAACTTTGCGCCGAGATGCATCGCGCCTGGCGCCAGGGCGATCTGGCGCGCGCAATGGCAATCCAGGCGCAAATATTGCCGCTGCATGATGCACTGTTTTTCGAGACCAATCCCGCTCCCGCGAAATTCGCGGCCTCTTTGCTCGGTTTTGGCGCCGATCATTGCCGCCTGCCGCTCGCCCCGCTTACCGAGGCGGCGCGCAGCAAAATGCGCGCGGCCATGGCTCAGGCCGGCATCGCTCTGCCCACGAAACCCTGAGAAAATGACCAATTCTGGAAAATCTGACGCGCGAAAATCCGGCCTGATTTCACACGGTATCGCCGCCCAAAATCGCAAGGCGCGGTTCAATTACACCATCCTATCCACGCTCGAGGCCGGGATTGTGCTGCGCGGCGCAGAAGTAAAATCGCTGCGCATGGGGCGGGCGACCTTGAGCGAAGCCTTTGCTGGCGAGCGCGAGGGCGAGATGTTTTTGTTCAATATGTATATCCCCGAATATCAAGGCGGCGTGCTGTCGCGCTTTGATACCAAGGGGCCGCGCAAATTGCTGCTCAAGCGCAAGGAAATCAACACCTTACTCGGCGCGATCGCGCGTCAGGGCTCGACGGTCGTGCCGCTCGATGTGCATTTCAATCCGCGCGGCATGGCCAAAGTCACGCTCGGCATCGCCGAAGGGCGCAAACTGCATGACAAGCGCGCCGCCGTCGCCAAACGCGATTGGGATCGCGATAAAGCCCGTCTGATGCGCAATCGTGGATGACCGCATGACCGAAAAACCAGCAATCACCCTGCTCGGCGCCCTCAAAGACAAATTGATCAGCACCAAACAGGACTGGGCCCGCGCCGGTCGCTTGCTGACCGGCGATATCGCGAGGCCAGACCAGCGCCTGCCGCCGGGTCAGCGCGAAGTGACCGATTGGCCGATTCTCGATTTGGGCATCCAGCCGGAAATCCCGCAGGCGGCATTTCGGCTCATGCTCGATGGGTTGGTTGAGAACCCGGTCACGCTGGATTGGGCGCAGTTGATGGCGTTGCCGCAAACCGATCTGGTCGCCGATATGCATTGCGTGACGCAATGGTCGCGCTTTGATAATCAATGGCGCGGTGTGGCGATCCAAACTCTGATCGATCTGGTCAAACCGGCTGCATCGGTCAGCCACGTGCTGTTTGAAGCGCATGACGATTACACCACCAATTTACGGCTTGAGCAGTTCGCCGGGGTGGATTGCCTGCTGGCGCATCATTGGAACGGCGCGCCGATTAGCCGCCAGCATGGCGGGCCAATGCGGGTGATGGTGCCGCGTTTTTACCTCTGGAAATCGGCGAAATGGGTGCGCCGGATCAGTTTCGCTCAGGCGGATCAGCTCGGTTTCTGGGAAACCCGGGGCTATAATAATAATGCCGATCCTTGGGCCGAGGAACGGTATAGCTAAAAGCGGGCTAATCGCTCGGCTTGGGCTGCAATAATCGC
>JAJZEG010000002.1 GCA_021828605.1 Pseudomonadota bacterium
GTTAGTCTTCATCTGAACGTTGGCGTCGGTCGTGGGAGTTGCAGCACGCGCCTTCGGGGCGTGGTCTCTGGGGGGAATTTGCGGGCTCAGCTGGATGGGTTTCGCCTGTCCCGTCTTCATTACACGGGCGGCGGGTTGTGTCGTTATTGGTCGATGATGGGGGTGCCGGTGGTCCGGTTTGGCTGACGGCGCGATTGGCGTCCTTGCAGGTACAGCCCAATCCAAAGCAATAAAGCAGCGAGCGCGAGGGCGCTGCTGGAGCGGGTATAAAGCGGGCGATACCAGAAGCGGATTATGCTCGGGCCTGCGGGCAAGGCGATGGTTTGCAGCAAGCCGTGATCAAGGCCGATGGGCTCGGCGTGGCCATTCAGTGTGGCGTGCCAGCCGGGATCGGCGGCTTCGCGGCGCAGGAGCGTGGCGGGCGCTGGGCACGTCGCGGTGAGGGCGTTCAGGCTGCGTGGGGTGAGGGTGCAGGCCGGGCTGGCGGTGAAAAACGCTGCGGGGTGGGGTAGCGCGAAAATGCGCATCACCCGATCCTGATAGACGATTTTTGGCAAGTGGGTCAGCCAGATCAGGCGCAGGATCGGCGCTTGGTGATCGGGGCCGGGTGAGCGCGCGAGGCGGGTGAGGCCGGTGGCGGGCAACGGTGCCAGCCAGAGCGCGACCGGGGCGCCGGTTTTGCCGTGGGTGATGCGGTAGTGCAGGGGCGATTGTTCGGGCAGGCGCAGACGGTGGGGCAGTTTGAACAGCAAATAGGCATTGTCCTGCGCGCCATCGAGCGCGGCGGTGGCGGATTGGCAAATTCTGTGAGCGCAGAGTTGGAGCGTGAGGGTGCCGCGCGCCGCACCGGCATAGGTGCCGATGAACAAGGCGGCGGCGCGAATATCGCCGGCACCGGGCAGGCGCGCTTGGAGTTGGCCGGTGAGGCTTTGGCCGGGGGCGAGCGGGTAGGCGGTGGTATGGGTGGGTGTGGGTAGAGCGGTGATGAACGGGTTTTGGTTTGGTTTGGTCAGGATATAGCGCACGCCGATCGCTTCATAGGCGGCGAGATGGCGGCGCAACTCGGCGGCTTGATCGGGCGGGGTAATGAATTTTTCCGCGCGCACTAATTGGCCGGAGCGGAGCTGGGCGAGGTTGCGCGCGAGCAGGCGGTTTTGCAGTGCGCCGATATGATGTTTGTTGAAGGTGGTGTTCACGGTGCGCGGCAAGGAGCCATCGAACTGGATCACGCTGGCATAGGGGTCGAGCCGGGTGAGGAGGAAGTGGTTCCAGTTGCGCGCGACCGGCAGGGCGTCGTCATTAATCGCGGCCAGGCTAAAGGCGGCGGCGTAATTCGGCTCGAAAGGTTGCAGCGTGTAGAAACGCTGGCCGATTTGGCCGGGTTGGTGGAGCTGGGCTTGGAGATAGCGCACGCCGGCGCGGTTGATCGACGCCCCTTGGCTGGCGCCGGATTGTTCGATGGCGCGGGTGCCGAGCAATTCGATCATCACCAGAAAAATGAGCAAGGCGCTGCGGCGGCGGGTGGGGGGGTGCGTCAGCAGCGTCAATGCGGCGCCCGCGAGCAGGATTTCGGCGAGGCTGGTCAGGGCGGCTTCGGGCAGTAGAGCGGGATTGGCGGTGAACCAGGCGCGCAAATCGGGGAGCACCGCGAGGATCGGCAGGATGATCACCAGGCTGAAAGCGAGGATCAGGATGCGGCGGGCCAGGCGGCTGAGTTGGGGTGTGGTTTGCCAGGCATTGACCGCGAGCCCGGCCATGATCGCGGCGGCGAGATCGAGGGTGGGCGGGGCGAAGCGGGGTGCGTCGGTTTGGGCGAGAGCGGGGATGAAATTGATCAGATGGGTGATCAGCGGGTTGCCCCAGATCCGGATTTCGGCGACCGCGATGAAGCCGAAGAGCAGGTAGGCGAGGCCGCTTTGCGCATGGCGGCGGGCCAGGGCGGCCAGAGCGAGGGCGGCGGTGAGGGCGCCGATCCAACCGCCAAATTGGTTGAGGGCAAGGGTGAGGCGCAAAGCGAGATTGGCGGGGTGGGGGGCGAAACTCCAGATCGGGCCATAGATGAACGGCAGCAGGGTCATCGGCGCGGCGGGGAACGGCAGCCAGATATGGCGATAGACGCCGCCATGCTGGGCGAGCACCGATTGGCTGACATAGGTGAGGAACGGCACGATCAGCGGCAAGGTTAGAGCGATGCCGATGACGGTGCCGAGCAGGATTTTGCCGGCAAAGCGCCAGCGGTCAGCGCCTGCGCGCAGGAAATGGCGCAGCGCCCAGACGGCGGCGAGCAGGCCGGCAATATAGGCGACTTCGGGATAGCCGCCGTAAAGCAGGTAGGCGAGGGCAAGCGGGATCAGGCCCCAGCCCATCGGGCGGTGCGTGCGGCTGGCGCGGGCGGCGCGTTCGATGCCGAGCAGCAGCAAAGGGGCGAAGGGCAGTGGGCCCATGGCGTGCGGGACCATGAAAAAAGTGGCGTTGAGGGCGTATAACGCGCCGCTGATCAGGGCAGCGCTGCTTGTGGTGCCAAGTTCGATCAACAGAGCGTAGGTGAATAGGCCACAGAGTATTTCGAGCAGAAGCAACAAAGCGAGCCAGCCATTCCAGAAATGCAGCAGCAGTACGAAGGGCAAAAACAGCGAAAGCGGCTGCATTTCGGCGGCGAGCGGCATGCCGAGGCCGGAATCGGGGTTCCACCAGGGGATGATGCCGTGCAACCAATCATGGGCGCTGAGCATGCCGAGCGGTTGGGTGATCTGGCCAATGGTGGGATCATACCAGCCAGGGCTGCCTGGGCCCCAGCCTGGATTGATCCGGGTGGTGAGCCAGGAGGCGTAGATCAGCGGATTGGCGTGCAGCAGGCCGAGCAGGAGAGGAATGTTAGCCAACAGCGGCAGGGTCACCAGGATCAACGCGGGGGCAAAATGGCGGTGGCGCAGCGTGTTGATCATAATGGGGGCGTTGTGCCTTGGTTTGGAGGGTTGGGCAATGATAGGGTGGCGTTATGGATGAGATGCAAAGCGCGGGGGCGACACCGGCGATGGCGCAATGGTTTCGTGCCAAGGCGGCGTATCCGGATGCGCTGATTTTTTTCCGGATGGGCGATTTTTACGAGTTGTTTTTCGAGGATGCCGAGATTGCCTCGGGGGCGTTAGATATTGCCCTGACCGCGCGCGGCCAGCATCAGGGCCAGCCGATCAAAATGTGTGGCGTGCCGGTGGGGCAGCGCGATGTGTATTTGGCGCGGCTGGTGCGACGGGGTTTTACCGTGGCGATTGTCGAGCAGATCGAGGCGGCGGCGCCTACGCTCCCAGCGGTTAAGGGTGGGGCCAAGGGGAGTGGTAAAACCCTGATCGAGCGGGCGGTGGTGCGGCTGATCACGCCGGGGACGCTGACCGAGGAATCATTGCTCGATGCCGGGCAGACGCGGCTGTTGGTGGCGGTGGTGGGGGAGACAGAGCGGCTAAGTGAGCGGTTGGGGGTGGCGTGGATCGATGCCTCGACCGGGCGGTTTGAGACGGCATCGGTATCAGCGGGTGCGCTGATGGCGTTGCTGGCGCGGTTGGACCCCGCTGAGATTTTGGCCGAACCCACGATTGAGTTGGGGGCGTGGGCGGCCAAGCGCGCGGTGGCGGATGCGCTGATCACGCTGGCGCGGGCCGAGCAGCTGTTAGCCAGCAATTTCGCGGTGGCGGCGATTGAGGCGTTTGGCGCGTTCGGTGCCGGGGAGGTGATGGCGGCGGCTTTGGTGTTGCGCCATGTGCTGCGCAGCCAAGGTGGGTTGGGGGGCGATGGCCAGGGTGGTGATGAGTTAAGCGTGGCGGCGCCGGTGCAGGTGAGTGAGGCCGGGTTGCTCGCGATGGATGCGGCGACGCGGGCGAGTTTGGATTTATTGCGCGACCGGCAGGGCAATGAGGCCGGGAGTTTGTTTGGCGCAATAAGGCGCACGGTGAGTGCGGCGGGGGCGCGCTGCCTGGCGGGGTGGATTGCGGCACCGCTGGATGATTTGACGTCGTTGCGGGCGCGGCAGGCTTTGTGGCTGGGTTTGGGGTCGATGCCGGGGCGGCTGGAGGCGGTGCGGGCGGCGCTGCGGGGGGCTGCGGATTTGGCGCGGGCTTTGACCCGGCTGCGTTTGGCGGGTGATGCGCTGCGACCGGTGGCGCCGCGCGATTTGGGCCTGGTCCGCGATGCGCTGGCGGTGGCGGCGCGGGTGCGCGCGATTTTGGATCAGGCCGCGTTGCCGGGGCTGGATTGGCCAACGCTGCCTGAGGAATTGGCTGATTGTTTGGAGCGCGCGCTGGTGGCCAGTCCGCCGATCCGAGCCGGGGATGCGTCCGCGATTGCGCCGGGGTTTGATGGGGAATTGGACGGCGAGCGCGCACTGCGCGATGATGCGCGCCAGGTGATTGCCGCGTTGCAGAACGACTTGGCGCGGCGTTATGGCGTGGCGAGTTTGAAAATTCGCCATCATGCGCAGCTTGGCTATGTGATTGAGGTGCCGAGTGCGGCGGCGGAGGCGATGCGGGCGTTTCCCGAATTATTGCTGCGCCAGGGCTTAGCCTCGGCGGCGCGGTTTTCGCATCCTGAAGTGGCGGCGTTGGATCAGCGGATTGCCGAGGCGAGCGAACGCGCGGGAGCGCGCGAGCTGGTGATTTTGGCGGTGTTGCGGCGGCGGGTGCTGGCCGAGGCGCAGGCGTTGG
>JAJZEG010000186.1 GCA_021828605.1 Pseudomonadota bacterium
CGAGGAATCGATTGGCCAAATCCGCTTGCGCGCGCACCGGCTCAAGCTCAGTGACGCGCCGGTGGGGCTCGCGACCGCCACGGCCTTGTCGGAAATCCTCGCCTCGCTGGAGGCGGAGCGCGCGGCGGGGTTGGTGATTATCGATTCGATCCAAACGATTTGGGACGAATCGATTGAGTCCGCACCAGGTACGGTGACGCAGGTGCGCGCCTGCACCTTTGCCTTGATCCGGGCCGCCAAAAAACAGGGTTTTGCCTTGATGCTGGTGGGTCACGTCACCAAGGAAGGCGGGCTGGCCGGGCCGCGCGTGCTTGAGCATATGGTTGACGTGGTGCTGCATTTCGAAGGTGATCGCGGCCATCAGTTTCGGATTTTGCGCGGGGCGAAAAATCGGTTCGGCGCGACCGATGAAATCGGCGTGTTCGAGATGACCGGCGGCGGGCTGGCCGAAGTGGCTAATCCCTCGGCGCTGTTTTTGGCCGAACGCAACGGCAATGTCGCCGGATCGGCGGTGTTTGCCGGGCTTGAAGGCTCGCGACCGGTTTTGATGGAGGTGCAGGCGTTGCTCTCGGCCAATGGCGCGGGCTCGGCGCGGCGCTCGGTGATTGGTTGGGATGCCGGGCGGTTATCGATGTTGCTCGCGGTGCTTGATGCGCGCTGCGGTTTGAAATTGGGTGGGCAGGATGTGTATTTGAATGTCGCGGGCGGCTTGAAGGTCAATGAACCGGCGGCGGATCTGGCGGTGGCGGCGGCGCTGATTTCAGCGTCGAGCGGCGTGCCGACCGATGCCTCGATGGTGTTTTTCGGCGAAATTGGTCTATCGGGCGAGTTGCGCCCGGTGGCCCAGGCGGAATTGCGGCTGAAGGAAGCGGCGAAACTCGGCTTTGCCCGTGCCGCTCTGCCCAAGCGGATTGCGCGGGGTGATCGGGGGGCGCGCATCCCTGATGGAATAACACTTGCAGAATTCGGCCATCTCAGCGATTTGGTGGTGGCGACAACCGGTGATCGCGCAACGCGTGATGATTGACCCAGAAAAAATGAGGAGCGGCGCACGATCATGACCTGGGCGGATGGCATTGCGATTGGCATCATCCTGCTCTCCGGGCTGCTTGCGGCGGCGCGGGGTTTTGTTCGTGAAATATTGGGGGTGGTGGCGTGGATTTGTTCCGGCTTGATCGCGCTCGCCTTTTATCACGGCTTCGAGCCCTGGGTGCTGCGCGTGGTGCCCAATCCGAAATTAGCCCTGCCGCTGACGATATTGGGGATATTTTTGGTGGCGCTGATCATTTTGACCATTATTGTGAGTTTTGTCGCAACTTTGGTCCGTGATTCGGTGCTGTCGGGGTTGGACCGCACGCTGGGCTTATTGTTCGGGTTTCTGCGCGGTGGGGTGATTGTCTGTTTGTTGTTGGTGTTTTTGTCGATTTTTCTGCAACCGCCGCAATGGCCCGCCGGGGTGACCAACGCCAGACTGCTGCCTGCCACTGAAACCGGGGCAAGCCTGTTGATCAGCTTGTTGCCCGCGCAATATCGACCGGTATTGAATCACCCAAAAATTGGCGCGGCATCGAAGACCAAAGTCCAACCATCATCGCTGCCGCCGGTGATGATCAATAAATCGACCACCAGCGGGGCGTGAGGCGGCGCATCGGCTGAGCGCAGCTCTGCTCAGCGCGGCGGAAAAGTCAGTTTAATGTCAAACCGCTCGACAGCGCCGGAGCGAAGCCTTACATGCAGGCCACTCACTTATTGAAGTTCCTGGTGTCCACTCCGAACCTGAAATCCAATGGATTGCAGATCAGGGACACGAGGCCGGTAACGGTAACCCAAGGCGGCGCCATGAATCCGATCAATTTCGTTGATGATGATGACGACAAACCGCATGAGGAGTGCGGGGTTTTTGGTGTTTGGAATGTGGCCGACGCCGCAGCCATCACCGCGCTCGGGCTGCACGCGTTGCAGCATCGCGGCCAGGAGGCGACGGGCATCGTCACCCATGATGGTTTGCGATTCCACGCGCATAAGGGCATCGGTCTCGTTGGGGATAATTACAGCGATGCGAAGGTGATGGCCGGGCTGCAAGGGGCGCGGGCGATTGGGCATAATCGGTATGCGACCACCGGAGCGACGTTGCTGCGCAATGTGCAGCCTTTATTCGCCGAATGCGCCTTTGGCGGATTCGCGATTGGGCATAATGGTAATTTGACCAATGCTTATGCGTTGAAACGCGAACTCACCCGCCGGGGTTGCCTGTTTCAATCGACCACCGATTCCGAAGTGTTTGTGCATTTGATTGCGATCAGCCTGTATTCGACGGTGGTTGATCGGTTGATCGACGCGCTCAAGCAGGTGGAGGGGGCTTATTCGCTGGTGGCGCTGACCGATAATATGCTGATCGGTTGCCGCGATCCGCTGGGCGTGCGCCCGTTGATTTTGGGGCGCACGGTAGGGGCGAATGGGGTAGAGCCGGGCTGGGTGCTGGCCTCGGAGACCTGTGCTCTGGATATGGTTGGGGCGGAATTCGTGCGCGATGTTGAGCCGGGTGAAATCGTCGCGATCGATCAGGCCGGGGTGCGCAGCTATAAGCCGTTTGCTGTGCAGAAATCACGGTTTTGCGTGTTCGAATATATTTATTTTGCCCGTCCGGATTCGATGATGGAAGGCAATTCGGTCTATACCGCGCGCAAATTGATCGGGGCGCAGCTGGCGACGGAATCGCCCACCGAAGCCGATATCGTGGTGCCGGTGCCCGATTCGGGTGTGCCTGCGGCGATGGGCTATGCCGAAGCGAGTGGCTTGCCGTTCGAGTTGGGGATTATTCGCAATCACTATGTCGGGCGCACCTTCATCGAGCCGACCGACCAGATCCGGCATTTGGGGGTTCGGCTGAAACATTCGGCGAACCGGGCGATTCTCGCCGGGCGCCGGGTGATTTTGGTGGATGATTCGATTGTGCGCGGCACCACCTCGTCGAAAATTGTGGAAATGGTGCGCGCCGCCGGGGCGAGCGAAGTGCATATGCGGATCTCCTCGCCGCCGACCACCCATTCCTGTTTTTATGGCATCGATACGCCCGAGCGGAGCAAATTGCTCGCCGCCCATAATGATGTCGAGGCGATGGCGCGGTTGATCGGGGTGGATAGTTTGGCGTTTATCTCGATTGATGGGCTGTATCGCGCTTTGGGTCGGGTTGAGCGCGACGGCGCAGCGCCAGCTTTTTGTGATGCGTGTTTTACCGGCGATTACCCGATCCCGTTGTCGGATACGCAAGGCGATGATTCGCGCCAGCTTTCGCTCTTGTCTGAGCTGACCTGATCAAAACAATCCGGCGCCGGACAGGCCACCATAGACGCCTAGTCCGGCGGTGATCACCGAGAGGAAAATGGTGAGCGCCATATACCAGCCTTTGAGCCGCAGATGCGGCGGCAGCGCATAGAGGCCGAGCATCACCAGAAAGCCGAGCACCAGCGGCAGCAGCAGGGCGTTCATCACCTCGACCCCGAGATTGAGGATGACCAGGTTGGGCACCATAATCACCAAAGTGGCGCCGATGATCAGGCAGGCGGCATAGACGCCGTAGAACCATTTGGCTTGCAGCGGATGGTCTTCCAGCGAGCGGCGATAGCCCGCGACTTCGCCGAGGCCCCAGGCCAAAGCGAGGGATGCGACGATGGCGGCGACCAGCCCGGCGCCGAGCACGCCGACGCCGAACACCAGCTTGCCAATGGTGACCCCTAAATAGGGGGTCAGTGCGCTGGCGATATCGCCCACCGAATTGAGGCTGGTCCCCGGATTATGCCGCCCGATGGTGGCGGCCGTGGCGATCAGCACCGCGGCCATCACCAGCTGGGTCACCACGGCGCCGATGGCGGTATCCCAGCGGGCATATTTGAAATCGGCTGCGGTCAGTTTTTTATCGGCGATGGCGGATTGTTGGTAAAAAATCATCCACGGCATGATCACCGCGCCGATATTGGCCGCGACCAGATACATATAACCCGAATTGGCGAAGGCTGGGCGGAAGGTTTGGTCGGCAATCGCGGTCATGCTGGGATGGGAGACAAAGGCGATGCCGAAAAACACAAACTCGAACAGGCCAAGCGCAATCGCGACCCGCTCGACCCGGCGATAGGAGCCGGTCAAGGCCACCACCAGGAGAAAAATCACCGCGCCGGTGAGGGTGACGAAGCGCGGCACGCCATACAGCTCGCCGACCCCGGCAATGCCGGAAAACTCCGATAACAGCGCGCCGATGGTGGCGACCGACAGGCCGGCTGCGGAAAGCCACGCCCAGCCTTTGCCAAACGTGTCGCGAATCAGCTCGCCATGACCTTTGCCGGTGAACAGGCCGAGCCGCACGGTCAATTCCTGCACGACATAGAGAATCGGCATCAGGATGAATTGCAGCAGCAGCAGCCGGTAGCCCCAGGCGACGCCCGATTGCGAGGCGGTGATGATGCTGCCCACCTCGGTATCGGCCAGCATCACCACCAGCCCCGGCCCGAACACCGCCAGAAAGGCTAATCGTCGCGAGCGTGGCTTAAAGCGGGTGGTGGCTTGCGGCATATCCATCTCCAAAGGCGCCATATTGCGAATGAGAACTATTCGCAATTGATGGCTATTTGGATACCGGACCGCTGCGGTCCTGTCAACGTGAGG
>JAJZEG010000162.1 GCA_021828605.1 Pseudomonadota bacterium
GTCATCGGCGAAATTCAGCACCCGCAACCCCGTGCGCCCCGCCGTGCGCCGCGCCGCGATCACCCCTGTTGCAATATCGGCCAGATGGATCCGGCTGAACAAATGCCCGGGCCGATCAATCCGCCGCGCAACCCCCTGCCGCAAATCATCGAACACCGAGCGGCCCGGCCCATAAATCCCGGCCAGCCGCATGATATCGACCGCACATTCCGCGCTCAATCCCGCCCAAGCGCGCTCCGCCGCCACCCGCCGCTCGGTCCGCGCTGAACCCGGCGCCACCGCACTTGTTTCATCAACCGCCCCGCCGCCGCGATCGCCATAGACCCCGGTGGTCGAACAATAGCCAATCCAGCGCAGCGTGCCCGCGCGCACCGCATCCGCAATCACCCCGTGATACCGCGCCAAAACCGGATCACCCGCCTCAGTCGGCGCCGCCGTCACTACCAGACCCGAGGCCTGCGCCAAGGCCGCGTCAACCGCGTGAAAATCGCGCAGATCGACAAAATCCGGTGCGACCACCCGCGCGGGCTCACGCGCGGTCGCCACCACGCTGAGCCCCGCTTCATGCGCCGCCGCCGCAATCGCCCGGCCCGCATAGCCCAGCCCGATCATCACCAAATCACTCATGGTTCTGCCCGATCCTCGCTTTGCGCCGCCCCACTTTCCGCAGCCCCCCGCTCCGCCGCCAGCACCTCCAGCCGATGGCTATGCCGATGGACTAAATATATCGCCGTCACCCCGATCAGCACCGCCAACCCGACCAAAGCCGCCGTCACCGGGCCGGCCAAATTCTCGATTTCTTTGCCAAACACGAAGGCGGTGCCGCCATAAATTACCGACCACATAATGCAGGCGGCAATTTGCACCAGCAAAAACCGCCGCCATGGCATCATGTTAGCACCCGCCAACACCGCCGCGAACGCGCGCAACACCGCAAAAAACCGCCCGAAAAAGATGATTTTGCCGCCATGATGGGCAAATAAATACGCACCCGCCTGCAAGCGCCGCTCGGTCAAGCCGACCCGCGCGCCATAGCGCAGCAACAGCCGGTGCCCGGCACTTCGACCAATCCAATAGCCAATCGCGCCACCCGCCACCGCCCCCGCCGCCGCACTCGCCAACAACACGAAAATATCGATCCGATGGGTGGTTCCGGCATAAATCGCCGCCGAGATCAGCGCCGTCTCGCCCGGCAATGGCAGGCCCAGCGTCTCCAGCATCACCAGAATGAACACGAACGCGCTGCCATAGGCCGCAATATACGGCCCTAACCGCGCGTAAATCTCATGCATCATCGATCAGATTTTCCCATTCCACGCCGCCGCGCGCAACCTCGCCTCACGCCAGCGTCCTGTCAAATCGGCACAGGCTTCCCACAGCGAAAAAAATGCCCGATAGTACGGCCATGACCGACACCGAAACCGAACTTGAAACGCTCGCGCGGTTGGAATCGGCCCTCGCCGCGATCAGCGCCGCCTACGCGGTCCGCCCGCAGACGGCTGAGCCCCACACGGCAAGCCCCGCGATGATTGCCACCCTTGATCAGGTCATCGCCACATTACGCACAGCCTTGGCTGAGCCGGATATTGACGAAGGAACGCATTAATATGGCTCAGGTCACCATTCGGATTAACGGCTTCACCTACCCGGTCAGTTGCGAGGACGGTCAGGAACAGCATCTGGCCGATATGGCCAATGAGGTCGATCGGCGGATTTCCAGCATCAAATCACTTGGCAGCCAAACCGGCGAATCCCGGCTTTTGGTGCTCGCCGCTTTGCTGCTTGCCGATGAATTGCACGATACCAAATCCGCCCTCACCAAGGCCGAAACAGCGACATCCGCCGCTCCGAAAGCCGAGCCGGACGCCGCCGAACGCCGCGCGCGCCTGCGCCGCGCTGCCGCGCGCGCCGAAGAGATTGCAGCCGACCTCATCGAGCCCTAGTTATAGGGGGCGAGGCTGCCCGGCGCGTCAGGCAAGCGCATCCCCGGGGCCACTAAGCATCTCCCAGGGGGCTGGCTCTGTCGAAACCCTGGTTTCGGTATTTCCGGCACCCACCTGCACCAGCAGGCCTTGGGAGGATGACAACGCCAACGGCCAGGGCGGCTTCGCACTTAATCACGTTCACGGCGCCATAGTCGCTTGCCGCGCATCGTGATACTTTGATGTCATGTCGTCTTCGATTGATCAAACCGAACTCCGTGCGGTCAAATCCGCGTTCCGCACCGCCTGCCTCGCCCGCCGCGCCGCCATGACCCACCCGGAGGCGGGCGCCAAACTCGCCCAAACCGTGCTGGATACCGTGCTCGATCAGGTGCCGGTCGACCCCGGCGCGATCATCGCCGGATTTTGGCCCATGGGCGATGAAATCGATTTGCGGCCTTTGCTCCATGCTTTGCACGCGCGCGGATACCGCCTTGCGCTGCCTGAGACGCCCAAGCGGGGCGAAAAGCTGATTTTTCGGGCATGGCATCCCGATACGCCGATGCTCGCCGGGCGCTTTGGCACCACCCATCCTGACGGGCCTGAGCAAAACCCGACATTTTTTCTGGTTCCCCTGCTCGCTTTCGACCGACAGGGCCACCGCCTCGGCTATGGCGCGGGCTTTTATGACGCAGCACTCCAAGCCCATCCCACCGCCTACCGGCTCGGCTGCGCCTATGCCGCCCAGGAAGTCCCGGTGGTGCCGACCGGCACCCACGACCAGCGCCTGCACGCCATCGCCACCGAAATCGGCTTGATCCAGCCCGATATTGGCGCCGCATGAGCCCTGGGCGCCTGCTCGCTGTCTGCCTGCTTTGGCCCGGCCTTGCTGCCGCCCAAACCGGACTGCCCAACCCGGCTCTTACCCCCGGCGCGATCAATCCGGCGGTCATCCAGCAGACCATCGCCAGCACCATTTGCCAGCGCGGCTGGACCGCGAGGGTCCGCCCGTCCTATCACCTCACCGAACCACTCAAACGCGCGCAAATCCGCCTTTATGGCTACGCGGACCGTAAAATCTGGCATTACGAGGAAGATCATTTAATCCCGCTCGAGCTCGGCGGTGCCCCCGCCGATCCGCGCAATCTCTGGCCCGAACCGCATTTCGGCGCCGATCAATGGGGGGCCTACGCCAAAGACCGGCTCGAAGCCCGGTTGGGGCATCTGGTCTGCGACCATCACTTATCGCTCAACCGTGCGCGCACCCTGATCGTGCGCAACTGGATCAATGCTTACCGGCGTTTCCTGGGCCCGATCCCCAACAACGCCCCGCTCCGCCGCTATCGCGACGAACGCCGCCGACGCGACCCCTAATGCAACCCATGATGCAGCATGGGCTGCCCCGCCACCGGGCTCGGCGCGGTCAGCACATAATCCGCTGCCAAATCCCCTACATAGAGCGTGCGCAAATCCGCACCGCCCCAACTGATATTGGTCGGGCTCTGTATTAATTTTCCGGTCGGATCATGCGCGATAACAACAATGTCACGCGCGGGCGTGATTGCCACAATTTTATGCGCCGCAGGCAATGTGACCCACAAATTCTGCTCGGCATCGAACCCGAGCCCATCGGTATAGCCGAGATGGCGCGTGATAAAACTCGGCAATTTCAGCCCTGGATTGACCTTGACCCCAAAGACCAGGCCAAGCCGTGGCCCGTAGCGTTCCGGCTTGCCCAATTTGGCCCCAGGCAAAATCGGATAGCGCAAAACATCCGCGTTCGAACTCTGCGTGCAATATAAAAACTGCTCATCCGCCGACAACGCCATCCCATTCGCGAAACGCAACCCCTCCGCCACGATCTCGCTCGACCCGTCAGGCCGATAGACGAAAATAAACCCATCCGTCCGCCGATCCAGCGCCTCCGGCCAGGTTTTCGCCGAGGTTGAATGCGAGCACCAGATCGTCCCGGTCCGATCAATCACCGGATAATTGCATGCGGTCAGAACCCGCCCGGCGATCCTGTCCACCAGGATTTCGCGCGCCCCGGTTGTTAAATCAAGCCGCTCCAACGGCCCGCTCACCCCGTCAGTAACCCCAAAATTGGCGATAATGATCCGCCCTTGCGCATCCATATTGATGCCATTCGGCGCACCCGCTGGCGCACCAATCACCCGCAAGCCGTCCTCGGGGCCAATTTGCGCAACGCCGCCTGCGTGATGCGAGGCATAAACCCGGCCATCGCGCAGCGCGACCACATCCTCAGGCCGAGCAATCCCCCGGCCAATGGTCCGAAACTCCGATAATGCAATCCGGCGTAGTGGCATGGTTATGCTCCCTTTCCGCCAGTTAGACGCTTATTTATGCGCCCGCGCAATGCTTTCGGTAATTGCCGCCTCCGCCGCCGCGCGCGGCTCCCAGCCGGTGACCTTCACCCATTTGCCCTTTTCCAGGTCTTTGTAATGGGTGAAAAAATGCGCAATCGCGTCGCGGGTGATCACCGGCAGCTGCGCCACCTCGGTCACCTCGCTCCATTGCGGATGAATTTTATCATGCGGCACGCAAATGATTTTTTCATCTTGCCCGGCCTCATCCTCCATGCGCAGCAAGCCAATCGGCCGCGCCCGGATCACCGCACCCGGCACCACGGCGGTCGGCGTCAGCACCAGCGCATCCGCCGGATCACCATCATCGGCTAGGGTGCCCGGGATGAAGCCATAG
>JAJZEG010000356.1 GCA_021828605.1 Pseudomonadota bacterium
GCGGCTGTTGGGCCCGGCAGAGAAGGCGTTGCCGAGATAGAGCAGCATGGCCGGGTGGCGTTCGACCGCGAGCACCATGTCGGTGAAGGAGCCGGTGACGTGCGGGCGGATGGCTTCGCGCAGAAACGGGCCGACCAGCGGTTGGACGCCGCCCTGGCGGGTGGAGACGGTGAAATGATTGGCCCAGAACCAGACCAGGCGTTCGCGGAACGGGGCTTGGGTGGTGAGGGCGAAATCGAGTTGGGCTTGCGCGTCCTGATGGAGCATGGCGAGGGCGCGGGGTTTGAAATTTCCTTTGAGTTTCAGGCCTTCGGCGAGGATATGTTTGCGTTCGATCAGGTCGGCGCGGCGGGCGGTGAGCGCGTCGGCGGCGCTGGGCAGGCTGGCGAAGGCGGGGCTGGTGAGGCCGGGATCGGGTCCGTCGAGCTGGGCGGCGAGCCAGGTCTGCGGGTCGGTGGGCGGGGTTTCGCCGGGGCGCGCGCCGAGGCCGAAGCGGTTGCGGGCTTGCTGGGTGGCGATTTGGCTGGGGCTTGGCATGAAGCCGGGTTAGCAGGGAACCGTGTTGCGAAGGGTTTCTGAATGCAACCAAGATCGAGGGTGGTGCGGTTACGGGGGGTCGCCGAGGGCGCCGCGTTTTTCCATCACCATGCCGTAGAGAAAGGTCCAGCCGATCAGGATTGCGATGGTGCCGTAGCCGACGATCGGGCCGATGATCAGGAAGCGGCCGACCGGGAGCATGAAGACCAGGGTGGCGCGGGCGGCGGTTTCGGCGATGAAGCCGATTCCCCAGACGAGGGTCATCACCAGCATCATCCGGCGAAAGAGCGGTTTGGTGGCGAGGTCGGCGAGGCTGGCGCCGTCTTCCGGGGATTGGCGTTGCAGGCTGGCTTTGGCGAGGACCAGCATCAGCGGTTTGCCGATCAGGGCGGAGATGACGAAGGCGACGCCGATCAGGCCGGTGACCAGGGATTCGCGCATCAGCAGGAGTTTCGGTGAGCCGCCGAGGGCGAAGCCGGCGAGGGAGAGGGCGATGCCGCCGAGCACGATGGCGGAGATGGCGTCGATTTTGCGGGCGCGGGCGAATTGCACCAGGCTCCAGAGCATCGGTGGGACGGCGGAGGCCATGATCGCGTGGACCTGGCCGAGATGCGGCTTGGCCAGGCGGTAGCAAATCCAGGGGAGCAGCAGGTTGCAGGCGAGTTCGGCGGTGACGAAGGCGCGTTTGCGGGTGATCAGCTTGGGCATGGGGGTTAGCGGGCGCGTGGGTCGGTGCGGGAAGGGAGCGATAGGTCGGTTTGCGGGGCGGCTTGATAGAGGCGCAGGAAATGGGCGGTCCAGACGCCGAAATAGCCGATCATGAAGCCGGAAACGGCGAAGGCGAGCAGGATCAGGGTGCTGGGCGGCAGCAGGTGAAACTGGGTGGCGATGGAGACCGTATAATTGACGATGAAGACCAGAGCGTAGCGCAGGATCGGCACCCAGCTGCCGGGTAGGCGGGCGAGTTTGCGCTGATGATCGATGGCGAAGCCGGTGGGGTTGATCGAGATCCAGCCGAGCGGGGCGGCGATGATCAGGGCGGCGAAAAAGCCGAGGATCGGGGCGGGGGTGAGATCAGTGAAAGTGAGGTCGAGAAGTTGGGCGGCAATCACCACATGAAGCACGCCCCAGACCATGAAGATGATGGGGAGGAGCAGATAGGTGCGGATCGGGCGGACGCGGGTGCGGGTGAAGCGATAGCCGCGCCAGACGACCACGGCGATGACCAGCAGCATCGCGGGTGGGGTGTGGTGGGCGAGGGACGCGAAAAAATTCATGCGGCTGGTATGCCGATGCAGGGTCGGCGACGCAAGATGCGGTGAGGGGTTGGTCAGATGGGTTGATATCGATTATGGAGCGAATGAATGCTGTGGACCGAACTTACCTCGATGTTGGCCTCAGCGGCGGGGAATCCGGCGCTGGAAGTGACCACGATCATTTTGGGCACCTTCATTTTGGAGGATGCGGCGACATTGCTGGCGGCCATGCAGGTGGCGGCGGGGGCGGTGTCGTTGCCGCTGGCGCTGGGCGCGCTCTATGCCGGAATTGTGTTGGGCGACCTTGGGTTGTATGGGCTGGGTCGGTTATCGGTGCGTCATCCGTGGGCGCAGCGGATGGTGCCGAAAAATCGGCGGGATATTGGCCAGGATTGGGTGGCGCGGCGGTTGATTTGGGTGGTGTTGGTGAGCCGGTTTACCCCCGGCTTGCGGCTGCCGACCTATACCAGTTGCGGATTTTTGCGGGTGCCGTTCTGGCGATTTGCGATGGCCGCAGTGGTCGCGACGTTGACATGGACCAGCCTGTTGTTTTTCGTGAGCTTGAAGTTGGGCGCGTTGATGCTGCATTATCTGGGGCCGTATCGTTGGATTGGCATCGCGATCATGCTGCTGGTGCTGATTGTGGCGGGCCGGATGGCGGCGCGGTGGCAGTCCCATCGGATGGAAAAGCCCGAGAGCGAGAAAGGATGAGGGATGAGTGCTGATTCGCTTGCCGCGCGGTTGCAGGCGGCGCTGGTGCGCAGGCGGTCGCCGCGCCCGGTGTCGTTTTTCGAGTTTTGGCCGGGTTTCGTGTTTTACGCGCCGGTGGTGCTGTTCTGGATTGCGCAATCGATTCGCTATCGGAGTGTGACTTTGCCGACTTTGACCAATCCGCTGATCGAGGCGGGTGGGGTCTGTGGGGAGTCCAAGACCGATATTTTGGAGCAGATGGGGCCGGTCGCGCGGGAATTTGTCGCGCGGTATGTGGGGATTACCACGCTGGGGGTGGCCGGGGCGGATCAGGTCGGCATGGCCGAGGCGGCGATGCGGGAAGGCGGATTGGCGTATCCGGTGGTGGCGAAGCCGGATATGAGCTGCAATGGCGCGGGCGTGCGGGTGATTGCGGATCGGGCGGATCTGGCGCGGTATTTGGCGGCGTTTCCGCTGGCGACCCGGTTGCAGTTGCAGGAACTGGTGACCGATGAGGGTGAGGCCGGGATTTTTTATGTGCGCATGCCCGGTGCCGCGCAGGGTCACGTGACGTCGGTGACGATCAAGCATGCGCCGATGGTGGTGGGCGATGGGGTGCGGACCATTCGGGCGTTGATTGGCGCGGATGCGCGCCTGGCGGCGGTGGCGGGGATTTTATTGCCCAAATTGGGGTCGGAGGCGGCGCGGATTCCAGGCAAGGATGAGCGGGTGCGGCTGGTGTTTGTGGGGAATCATTGTCGGGGCTCGACCTTCAAGGATGGGCGGCATTTGATTACGCCCGCGTTGCAGGCGCGGGTCGAGGCGATTGCGCGGGATTTGCCGGAGTTTCATTTTGGCCGGTTCGATGTGCGGTTCAGCACGGTGGCCAAGCTGCGCCGGGGCGAGGGGTTTAAGATTATCGAGGTGAATGGCGCGGGGTCGGAAGCGACGCATATCTGGGACCCGGAGACCACGATTATCGAGGCGTATCGGGCGCAGTTTTTCCATTATGGCGCGGCGTTTCGGATTGGGGCGGCGATCCGCGCGCGCGGCGCGAAGCCTTACGGGTTGGTGCGGTTGTTGCGCGCGTGGCAGGTGCAGAAGGCGCTGATGGCGCAGTATCCGGCCAATGATTGAGGATTTGATTTAAGCAGAAAGGTTTGATGATGGTTGATATGACGCCGTGCCCGTGCGGATCGGGTTTGCGCCGGATGCGGTGTTGTGCGCTGGATTTGGCGACGTTAAGCCCGGCGGATGCGGGGGCGGCGTTGAAGCCGTTGCTCGATGAGGCGGAGAGCGCGTTGCAGGCGCGGGATAATCCGGCGGCGGCGGGCAATTTGTTGGCGGTGCTGGAATTGGCGCCGGGGCGCGAGGATGCGCTGTTTGCGCTGTATCGGGTGCGGCGCGAGGAAGGCAAATTGGGCGCGGCGGAGACATTATTGCGGCGGCTGGTGACGGTTAATCCGAATAATTTCATGCCGACCAATGAATTGACGCTGATGCTGCTGGGGCGCGGGGCGTTGGCGGAGGCGGAGGTGCATGCGCGCAATGCCATTCGGATCGCTCCGCGCAGTGCGCAGGCGCATAATTTGATGGGGCTGGTGATGACCGAGGCGAACCGGTCGTTGATTGGCGAGTATCACTACCGCGAAGTGTTGCGATTGTTAGAACGCGATGATGCGGTGACGATTGCGAATTTGGCGTGGAACCTCAAGACGCAGGGGCGGATTGAGGAGGCGCGGGCGCTGTATGAGCGGTCGGTGGCACTCAATGCGAGCGTGCTGCAGACCTGGATTGGTTGGGCGCGGACCGAGGAGGCGGACCGGAAATTTGAGCGCGCGCTGGAATTGACCGATCAGGCGCAGGCGTTGGTGGAGCGGTTGCATCGCGAGGCGTTTGAGCGCGCACAGGGACAGGCTTTGGTGCCGAGTGAGGCGCCTGCGGCGCCGCTTAATCCGGCGGTGGGACTAACACGGGCGACGATTTTGGCGCGGCAGGGCAATACTGAGGCGGCGATTGAGCGGCTTGATACGCTGCGCGAGGGCGGGACGTTGGGGCCGGCGGAGTTATCCGAGCAAGGGCGGCTGCTGGACCGGGTTGGGCGGTATGATGAGGCGTTTGCCAAATATGATGCGGGCAAGAAGCGCGCATTGGAATTG
>JAJZEG010000316.1 GCA_021828605.1 Pseudomonadota bacterium
TCCGATCTGGCAGCACAACGATGGGCAGGAAGGCGAATAGGCCATAATAGCCTGACGCCTCGGCGAAATCGAGCGCGCAGCCCAAAGCGAGACGGGCTGGGTACTGGCGGAGCAGGCGCAAAAAGCTGCTGGCTTGGCGGCGAACCCGTTGGGTTATCGGCGAGAAGGTCGGCGGTTGGATGCGGGTGAGCCCGGCTTCGATGGCGTGAATAATCGATTGGGCATCGGCGCGTCGCCCGACCTCGAGCAGCCAGCGCGGGCTTTCGGGGAGATGGCGGCGAAACCAGGCGGCGGATAAAGCGATGACGCCGCCCAGCGCGAACACCACGCGCCAGCCAATGTCGGCGGGCAGGGCGGAGAGAGCGAGCCAGGCGAGTAAGGCGGCAACGAAGCTGCCAAGGGGCCAGAAATTAAGCACCAAAGCTGTTGCGCGCCCGCGCGAGCGGCTGGGCACTAATTCGGTGATCGCGGCATTGATCGCGGAATATTCAGCGCCGACGCCGATTCCTGCGATCAGGCGCAGGAGCAGCAGGCTGGTAAAATTCGGGGCAAAGGCGGTGGCGAGGGTCGCCGTGCCGTAGAGCACCAGGCTGGCCAGGAATATCCGCCGTCGGCCAAACTGGTCGGCGAGCATGCCAAAGCCGGAAGCGCCGATCATCAGGCCGATAAACCAGGCGGCGAGGAGCCAGGACATGGCGTTGCTGCCCAGATGAAAATGCTGGCGCAGCGTGCCCAGAACCGTGCCGATCAAGGTGACTTCAAACGCATCGAGCGCCCAGCCGAGGCCGAACAGCAAAACCATCACCGTGTGAAACCGGTTCCAGCGCAAATGGGACAGGCTGGTGAGCAATTCAACATCGGTGCGAGGCGGATCGGTGGGATGGGCCATAAGGTCTCACGGTTAATGCGGGATGGTCTATACGCTGACATGGTGGTGCGCGCGATAATCGCATCGGGGGGTGCGCGCAATCAACGAGATGGTTTGCATTTTGGGCTCAAATAACGCTAAATAGCGGGGTTGATTTTAGGAGGGAGGCTATTTTGATGCGTTTAATTATCCGATTATTTGGCAGGGTTTTTGGTGTTAATCGTTGCAGAACTGACAATATTCTAAAACGGGGCTCTAGGTTTGGGGGTTTGGTTTCGCGTTCTGCGGTCGGTTTGGGCGCGGTCGCGGCTGGTGGTTTTTGGTCAAAATGAAGGTCGGGTCGCCGTGATGGCCGAGGCGCTGGACGTGCTCAGCAAACATCTGCTGTTGGTGGGCGGTGGCCATAGCCATATCGAGGTGTTGCGGCGTTTTGCCGCGGCAGGGCTGGAGGATGCCCGCGTGACCTTGATTGGAGCGGATCGGTTTACCCCCTATTCAGGGATGTTGCCGGGTGTGGTGGCCGGGCATTATGCGTATCAGGAGGCGCATATTGATTTGGTGCCGCTTTGTGCGGCTGCGGGTGTGGCGTTTATCGAGGATCGGGTGATTAAGCTTGACCCGAAGCGGCGATTGGTGCGTTGCGCGAGCGGTGCGTCGATCTCCTATGATCTGCTTTCGATCAATTGCGGTTCGTCGCCGCACTTGGATGATATTCCCGGGGCGTTGGCAGCGGGAGTGCCGGTGCGGCCGATTAGCGGTTTTTTGGGTCACTGGCAGGGCTTGCTGGAACAGGTGCGCGCGGCGAGTGGGCCGGTGCGCATTGGGGTGATTGGCACCGGGGCGGGTGGCGTGGAAATGGTGCTGGCGATCCAATATCGGGTGCAGCAGGAGCTGGCCGCCGAGGGGCGGGACGCGGCTCGTGTCACGTTTTCGCTGTTCGGTCGATCAGAGCGGGTATTATCGAGCTTTCGCCCTGGGGTGCAGGCCCGGTTTGAGCGAATTTTGCGCGAGCGTGGGGTGGTGCTGCATGCGGGGGCGGCGGTGATTGGTGCGGAGCCGGGCCTGTTGCGCTGCGCGGATGGCAGTGCGCATCGGTTGGATCATATGGTGTTCGTGACCGAAGCGGGGGCGGCGTCCTGGATTCGCGAATCAGGGATAACCCTTGATTCCAAGGGATTTATTGCGGTGAGTTTGGCGCTGCAATCCTTGTCGCATCCGACGATTTTCGCAGCCGGCGATGTGGCCAGCGTGATTGGCGCGCCAAGCCCGAAGGCGGGGGTGTTCGCGGTGCGCCAAGGGCCGCCGCTGGCGGGGAATTTACGCCGTAGCCTGCGTGGCGAACCTTTGGTTTATTTGCGTCCGCAGCGCGACGCGCTGGCGCTGCTGGGCCTGGGCAATCAATCGGCGGTGGGGATTCGGGGGCGGTTGAGCTTGCAAGGTCGGTTGGTGTGGCGGTGGAAAAATCGGATTGATCGGCGTTTTATCCGCCGGTATCAGGTGCTGGCGCCGAAGCCGGGGTAAGCGGCGCCGCTGCTGTGGTCAGGCGCAAAAATTCGCGCGCCATTGCATGATAAATCGGCTCCGGGCAAATGAGCCGTGAGCCGATGGTCCCGAGAATTGCCGCGATGCCGACCGGCACCGCCATAGTAAGGTCGCTGGTCATTTCGATGACAATGATGGTGGCGGTGATCGGGGCTTGCACCACGCCGGAAAAATAGCCGGCCATGCCGATCATGGCGAAGGCGGAGACCGGCAAAGCGGGGATCAGATGGTTGAATAAGGTGCCCTCACCAACCCCGACCGCGAGCGAGGGGGCGAAAATTCCGCCAGGAATGCCCGATAAATAGGAAATCAGGGTGGCGAGATATTTGAGCGGGGCAAAATCGGGTGGCGGGAGGACGCCTTGGGTGAGGGCGGCGCGGGCCTCGCTGTAGCTGGCGTCGAATATTTGTCCGTGCGACAAGGTGCCGAGGGCTGCCAGAATGAGCCCGCATAGGCCGGCAAACACAACCGGTCGGTTGCCCGCCAGGCGATTGATCACGCCGGGTAGTAGTTTGGTGGGGGCGATCAGGATGCGCGAAAAAATCCCGCCAAACACCCCGCCGAGTAGGGCGCAGATTGCCGCGTAAAATGATACGGATAAAGTGGTGTCGGCACCGAGCAAGTGGGCGGAGGCGATGCCGAAATAGGGATGATAGCCGAGCAGCAATAGCAGGGTGATGAAGCTGGCGAAGGCGGCGAGGATAATGGAGCGGATTTGACGCCGATCAAAGCCGCCCGCCATTTCTTCGAGGGCAAAGGCGATGCCGGCGAGCGGCGCGTTGAAGGCACAGGTGATGCCGGCGGCACCGCCCGCGAGGATCAGCAGGCGCTGCAAGGTTTGGCTGCGCTCAAAGCCGAAGCGGCCACAAATATTCATCACCGCACAGCTGATTTGCACAGTGGGGCCTTCTTTGCCGATTGAGGCGCCGACCGCGAAGCCGACCAAGGTGAGTAAAAACTTGCCAATGGCGATGCGCAGGGACAAGACCCGGTCGATATCGGCCTGCACCGGCATGTCGAGGGCGGCGATGGCTTGCGGAATCCCGGATCCTTGGGCGCCGGGAAATATCCGGCGGGTGATCAGCACGATGCTGGCGAAACCCAGCGGGCAGAGCAGGAACGGCACCCAGGGCCGATGGGTGGTGAGGGTAGTAAAGATGGCGCTGGCTCGCACTACGCCGATGCCGAACAGGATTGAAATCAGACCGGTGATGATCGCCGCACCGATAAAAATGATGTTTCGCCGGACATGGATCATGAGGACGTACCGCCTTACCGCGCGTCAGCGTGTCAAGAGGTGCGACCGGGCGTTTTTGCTCCCCGATGCACAATGAATGCGCTGATGATACGATTGACAGAGCGGTTCGCCGCGCGCCAATGCGGGGCAGGCCACTAGGAATGATCATGAATTCGATTGTGCTGAATTTGCATAATTCCAAAACCCGCGCGCGGATGGCGTTTGCGCCTTTCGATGCTACGCAGGTGAAACTCTATGTTTGTGGCCCGACCGTTTATGATCGGGCGCATTTGGGTAATGCGCGGACGGTGGTGGTGTTTGATGTCTTGGTGCGGCTGTTGCGCCAGCTTTATCCGCGCGTGACCTATGTGCGCAACATCACCGATATTGATGACAAAATTAACGCGCGTGCGGCGGAGACCGGCGAGGCGATCAGCGCGATCACCGCGCGCACCACTGACTGGTTTCATCAGGATATGGCGGCGCTTTATTGTGCGCCGCCTGATATCGAGCCGCGCGCGACCGGATCGATCCGCGAGATTATCGCAATGATCGAGCGATTGGTCGCGCGCGGTCATGCGTATGCGGCTGCGGGGCATGTATTGTTCGCGGTGGCGAGCGATCCTGATTATGGGCGGTTGTCCGGCCGCTCGCCCGATGAGTTGCGCGCGGGCGCGCGGGTTGATGTGGCGGCGTATAAACGCGATCCGGGTGATTTCGTGCTGTGGAAGCCGTCCACGCCGGATTTGCCGGGATGGGACAGCCCGTGGGGGGTGGGTCGGCCGGGCTGGCATATTGAGTGTTCGGCGATGATCCATGCGGCTTTGGGTGAAACCATCGATATTCATGGCGGTGGCTCGGATTTGCTGTTTCCGCATCATGAAAACGAGATCGCGCAGTCGCGCTGCGCGTATCCTGAAAGTGAGTTTGCGCGGTTCTGGGTTCATGCCGGGATGTTGCAGGTCGATGGTCAGAAAATGTCGAAATCGCTCGGCAATTTTCGCACGGTGCAGGATGTGCTGGGTGAGGCGCCCGGTGAGGCGGTGCGGTTTTTGCTGCTTAAGACGCAGTATCGTGGGGTGTTGGATTTCACCAGTGCGGCATTGAGTGAGGCGAAGCGGGAGCTTGATCGGTTTTATCGGGCGTTGGAACCCTATCCTAATCTGGAGGTGGCTGCGGCGCTGGATGGTGCGTTCATGCTGGCGCTGGCGGATGATTTGAACACGCCTGCGGCGATTGCCGAGATGCATCGGCTGGCTGATGGCGCGTTGCAGGGGGAGCGCGCGCAGGCGGTTTTGCTCCATGCGGCGGGCAAATTGCTGGGTCTGTTCAACCAGTCGGCGGAAACATGGTTTCGCGGCGGTATTGATCAGGAGCGGGTCGATGCGCTGATTTCGCGCCGGATTGCGGCACGGGGCGCGCGGGATTTTGCTGAGGCGGACCGGTTGCGGCGCGAAATCGAATCCATGGGTTTAATCCTCGAAGATGGGCCGAATAATACCTACTCGGTTCGAAAGCGGTGACTGGGCGCGATGAGGGGGCGGATTTAGCGCCGATTGATCCGTCGCCGGTGGTGATTTTGGTGCGCCCGCAGCTGGCTGAGAATATTGGCGCGGTGGCCCGGGCGATGGGCAATGGCGGGTTGTTTCATTTGCGCCTGGTGGCGCCGCGCGATGGCTGGCCGCAGGATCGGGCCTGGCGCATGGCGGCGGGGGCCTATCGGATTTTGGAGGCGGCACAGGTGTTTGCGAGTGTGGCCGAGGCGGTCGGGGATTTGCACCGGGTTTTCGCCACCTGTCCGCGCCCGCGCCATATTGTTAAGCCACTGCTCTCGGCGCGCGGGGCGGCGGCGGAATTGCGGGCGATTGGCGCGCGGGGCTTGCGAATGGGCATTTTATTCGGCCCCGAGCGGGCGGGGCTCGATAATGATGATATCGCTGAGGCCGATAGTCTGATCCGCTATGCGCTTAATCCGGGTTTCATGTCGCTCAATCTGGCGCAGGCGGTGATGGTGATGGCGCATGAATGGTGGATGGCGGGGGCTGAGCCGCCGGTGCGGCAATTGCTGACCCATAAGACCCGCGTGGCGACCAAAGGTGAGGTTGAGAATTTTTTGACGCATCTGATCGCGGAATGCGACGAAGCCGGGTTTTTGCGCAACGCCCCGAAACGGCCGGGGATGGTGCGCAATATCCGGCATTTATTTCAGCGCGGTGAGGTTACTGAACAGGAATTGCGCACCTTGCACGGGATTATCACCGCCTTAGTCGAGGGGCGGCGCGGTTAATCATGGCTGAGATAGTCGATGGCGGCCTGCACCCCGCCGCGCGCGAACGGGGTGTGGGTGGCGGCTAAGGCCAATTCGACCACGCTGAGCGTGCCGAGCAGCATCGGCTCGTTCAGATCGCCCATATGGCCGATGCGGAACAATTTCCCGCCCAGCGGATCGAGCCCGCCGCCGAGGGAGACATTATAGCGGTCATAGGCGATGGCGCGCACCGCTTCGGCATCGAACCCGTCGGGCATCAGGATGGCGGTGACCGAATTGGAGCGGCGGGCGCGGTCGGTGCAGAAGAACTGCACCCCGTCATTGCCGCTCCATACCGAGACCGCGCGGCGGGTGGCCTCGGCGAGGCGGGCATGGCGGCGCCAGACCTGTTCCAGCCCCTCGGCTTCGAGCAGAGCGATTGCCTCGACCATGCCATAGAAAAAGCTTGTGGGCACGGTGCCCATGAAGCCGTGATGGCGGCGGGCGCGCATTAGCGTCCAGTCGAAATAATAGCGGGCGAGTTTGGCGTGCTGATGGGCTTCCATCGCTTTGGCGCTGACGGCGGTAAAAGCGAGACCGGCGGGCAGCATCAGGCCCTTCTGGCTGCCACCGACCACGGCATCGATGCCCCATTCATCCATGCGGAATTCGAGCGAGCCGAAGGAGGAAATGCTGTCCACCAAGAGCAAAGCCGGGTGGTTGGCGGCATTGATGGCAGCGCGGATCTCGGGGAGCGGGAGTGCGACGCCGGTTGAGGTTTCGTTATGGACGATGCAGACGGCTTTGATCCGGTGCGCGGTATCGGCGGTGAGGTTGGCGTGCAGGGCCGGGATATCGACGCCGACGCGCCAATCCTGCTCCGGGCCGATCAGGTCGAGCCCGTAACGCTGGGCGATTTTACCCCAGGCGAGCGAGAAGAAGCCGACCTGCGGCATAAGGATCGCATCGCCGGGCGAGAACAGGTTTTGCAGGGTCGCTTCCCAGGCGCCATGGCCGGTGGCGGCGTAGAGAAATACTTCTTGGTGGGTTAAGAGCAGGCGCTTGAGCCCGGCGACCGCCTGATCGTAGGTTTCGAGGAAATCGGCACTCATGAAATCGGTGCTGGCGCGGTCCATCGCGCGGAGCACTTGATCGGGGATATTGGTCGGGCCGGGATTGGCAAAGAACAGCCGGCCTGGTTTACGCGCCGCCATGGGTGAACTCCCTTGAGTTTTTTTGCTCCTGTTTATTTAAGGGAAGCGGGCGCGTTGACCAGCCCTTGGGGCGCAGGGCTTGTGTGCGGGGATTTTAGAGAGGTCCGCGCAGCCGGGTAGCGTCGCGGGCCAGTTCGGTGATGCGCGGCCAGTTCTGGGTGCTGAGCAAGGCGCTGGGGGTAAGCCAGGAGCCGCCGACGCAGGTGACGTTGGCGAGCGCCAGATAATCGCTAGCACTGGCGGGGGTGATGCCGCCGGTGGGGCAGAAGCGTATATCGGCGATGGGGGCGGCGAGGGCTTTGAGCATCGGGATGCCGCCTGCCTGCTCGGCGGGGAAGAACTTTTGCATCATGTAGCCCGCATCGCGCAGGGTCATGATTTCGGTGGGTGTTGCGGCGCCGGGCAGGAACGGGATTTCGCTCTGTTCGGCGGTCGCGAGCAGGGCATCGGTGGCGCCGGGAGCGACGATGAATTGGGCGCCCGCGTCGCAGGCATCGTGATACTGACTGGGTGTTAGGACGGTGCCCGCGCCGATGATCATGCCGGGTGCGTTGCGCGCCATCGCGCTGATCGCGTTGAGGGCGGCTTTGGTGCGGAGCGTCACTTCAATAATGCCAATGCCGCCGGCGAGCAGCGCCTGGGCGAGCGGGACCGCGTGGGTGGCGTCGTCGATGACCAGCACCGGGATCACCGGGGCCAAAGTGAGAAAATGGGCGAGGGTTGCCTGCTTGCTCATGCGAACACGCTCGCGCCGATATCGGCGCCGCTGACTGTGCGGCGGAAAGCTGCGAACAGATCGCGGCCGAGGCCGGATTGATAGGGGCTGAGATCGACGGTTGGTAGCGGGCGGGCAGCGAACTCTGCTGGATCGACCAGCAGATCGAGCGTGCCGGTTTGGCAGTCGAGGCGGATCAGGTCGCCGTCGCGGAGTTTCGCGATGGGGCCGCCGATACTGGCTTCGGGGGTGACATGGATGGCGGCGGGGATTTTGCCCGATGCGCCGGACATGCGACCATCGGTCACTAACGCGACTTTATAGCCGAGATCTTGCAGCACGCCGAGCGGGGGTGTTAGTCGGTGCAGTTCGGGCATGCCATTGGCCTGCGGGCCTTGATGGGTGACCACCACCACCACGTCGCGATGCAGTTTCCCGGCGTTGAAGGCGGCCTGCATCTCCTCCTGGTTGCGAAACACGGCGGCCTGGGCTTCGATAATTCGGTTTTCGGGTTTGACGGCAGAGAGTTTTGCCACCGCTTCGCCCAACGGGCCGCTGATGATTTTCAGGCCGCCATCGGCGCTGAACGGGTTATCGGCGCTGCGCAGGATGCTGGTATCGGCACTGGCGGCGGGGGCTGGTTGCCAGTGCAGCGCGCCCGCCGTGAGCACCGGCTGGGTGCGGTATTGATTGAGGCTGTGACCCCAGACCGTGCGCGCATCGCCATGCAGCAAGCCGTGATCGAGCAGGGTGGCGATGAGCACCGCCATGCCGCCCGCTGCCTGGAACTGGTTCACATCGGCGGCGCCGTTGGGATAGATGCGCGTCAGGAGCGGGACATGATCGGAGAGATCAGAGAAATCCTGCCAGGTGATGTGAATGCCTGCGGCGCGGGCCATGGCGATCAGATGAATGGTGTGGTTGGTCGAACCGCCGGTCGCGAGCAGGCCGATCATGCCATTCACGATGGAGCGTTCATCGATCATCAGGCCCACCGGGGTAAAGTCATTGCCGGGTGTGGTGATCGCTAAAATCCGCTGAGCGGTGGCCTCGGTGAGGGCGCTGCGCAAATCGGTGTCGGGATTGACGAAGGAAGCGCCGGGCAGATGCAGCCCCATGATTTCCATGAGCATTTGGTTGCTGTTGGCCGTGCCATAGAAGGTGCAAGTGCCGGGCGCGTGATAGGCGGCGGTTTCGGCGTCGAGCAGATCCGCACGGCTGGCCCCGCCGGTGGCGTGCAGTTGGCGGATCCGGGATTTTTCGCCATTGGGCAGACCTGATGGCATCGGTCCGGCGGGGACGAAAATCATCGGTAAATGGCCGAAACTGAGGGCGGCGATCATCAGGCCGGGCACGATTTTATCGCAGACGCCGAGCAAGAGCGCGCCATCGAACACGTCATGCGAGAGGGCAATCGCGGTCGCCATCGCGATCACGTCGCGCGAAAACAGCGACAGCTCCATGCCCTCGCGGCCCTGGGTGACGCCATCGCACATGGCGGGCACGCCGCCGGCCACTTGGGCGATGCCGCCTGCTTGCCGGATCGCATTTTTGATCAAAGCGGGATAGGTCTCGAAGGGTTGATGGGCTGACAGCATGTCGTTGTAGGAGGTGACGATGGCGATGTTGCGCTTATCGCCTTGTTTCAAATCATGCTGATCAGACTTGGAGCATCCGGCAATCGCATGGGCGAGGTTTGCGCAACCGACCGCATGGCGATTGACCCCGCGCGCGATCAAGGCGTGGATGCTGGCTAAATAAGCGTGGCGGCTGGCGGCGCTGCGGGTGCGAATTTGATCCGTGACGCGGCTGATGGGATCGATCACCATGGTTGTTCTCCTCACATCAAGGGTGGTGCGCTGCGCTCAGGAGCGGGTCGGGTCGTCGGCTTGTTCATCGAACCAGCCGCGATCATCGCGCACGATCATCGCAATCGCATCGGTCGGGCCCCAGGTGCCGGATGTGTAGAGTTTTGGATGCTCGCCGCTATTTTTCCAGGCATTTAGGATGGTTTCGGTCCAATGCCAGGCGGCCTCGACCTCGTCGCGGCGCATGAATAGAGTAGCGTTGCCGCGCACCACATCCATCAGCAGCCGCTCATAGGCATCGGGCAAATGTTCCTTGAACGTGTCGGCAAAGCTCAAATTCAGCGGCGCGTTGCGCAGGCGCAGGCCGCCCGGGCCGGGTTCCTTGGTCCAGAGATGCAGGCGAATATGCTCGTTGGGCTGCACCCTGATGACCAGCCGGTTGGGTTGGGCCTGATCCGAACCGGTTGGGAAAATCCAATAGGGCACCGGTTTGAACTGAATAACGATTTCCGATAATTTTTCCGGCAAGCGTTTGCCGGATCGCAAATAAAACGGCACGCCCGCCCAGCGCCAGTTTTTCACCTCGACCTTGAGCGCCGCGAAGGTTTCTGTCGCCGAACCCGCTTTGATGTCGCGCTCATCGGCATAGGCTTTGACCGGGCTGCCATTGATCGCGCCCGCGCGATATTGGCCGCGCACGGTTTTGGTCGCGACATCGGTTTGGGTGATCGGGGCGAGGGATTGCAGCACCTTGATTTTTTCATCGCGCACCGATTCGCGGTCGAGCGAGGCGGGCGGCTCCATCGCGACCAGACAGAGCAGCTGCATCAGATGATTTTGGATCATGTCGCGCAGCGCGCCGGTATGGTCGTAATAGCCGCCGCGATCTTCGACGCCGACGGTTTCGGCGACGGTGATTTGCACATGATCGATGCCGTTATGATTCCAGACCGGCTCAAACAACGAGTTAGCGAACCGCAGCACCAGCAGGTTTTGGACGGTTTCCTTGCCCAAATAATGATCGATCCGAAAGATATTGCGCTCATCGAATACTGCACCGACCCGATCATTAATGTCGCGCGCCGAGGCCAGATCATGGCCAATCGGTTTTTCCAGCACAATCCTGGTTTCTGCGGTGTTGAGCTTGTGGGATTTGATGGTGTCGGCAATCGCGCCATAGAGGTCGGGGGCGGTGGCCAGATAGAAAATGCGCACTTTGCGGGGCTTATTGTTCAGCAATTTGCCAAGCTCGGCCCAGCCGCGCGCGGCGGTGGCGTCGCATGAGACGAAATGCAGCCGGTCCAGAAAGCGGTGCAGCACGGTTTTATCGAGCTGATCGGCGCCGATGAACTCGGTCAGGCTTTTATGCACCAGGCTTTGAAATTGCGCGCGGGTCATTTCCGCGCGCGCCGAGCCGATGATGCGCGAGATTTCGGGAATTTGGCCATCGGCCTCGCGGTGATACAAAGCGGGGAGCAGCTTGCGCCGGGCGAGATCGCCGGTGCCGCCGAACACGATATAATCGAAATCGTCAATGATCGGCTGGGTAAAGTTCATTTTTCGCTCCAATCGGGATCTGATTTGCGCCAACCTTACGCGCACCAAGCCTTACGTGCGCAGCCTAGCATGGGTGATCAAGGGCTGATGAGCATAGCCTTTGTGCCATCAAAAGCGAGATGCAGCACCGGGGCTGGCACGCCGCCGAACTGGCGGCGAATCAAGTCGGGGTGATCGGCGAGGGCGCGGCCCTGCAATCCCCAATAATCGATGAAGCTGATCACCGCGCCATCGCCCATCACCCACCAGCTATAGGCTTGTAACTGCTCGGAGGGCGGGTTGCCGATGACCAGACTATCCTCATTGAGCGGCTGATACGGGCCGGTAATTTTTTGGCTCACCATGCCATACAGGCCGGTGGGGCCGCTCGGGCCATCGGGGGCGAAAACCTGATTTTGGGTGGACCAGAACAGGTAATAATGGTTGTCGCGAAACACCAAATGCGGGCGTTCCAGCTCATCGGTCACGCCGATGGCGGTGATGATCGGGGGGAGCAGATCCCAGTTATCGAGCGTGGCATCGCGCGCGACGGCGATGCCGATAGCGCCGCAATAGCCTGGCGCCGCCGCCTTGATACTGGCGGCGAAGACCAGATAGGTTTTGCCATCGGTTGGATCGCAAAAAAACCCAGGATCACGAAAAGCCTTGATTTTACCGGGCAGTCCGGGTTCGGCGGGGATTTTGAGGTAGGTTTGATCATCGGCAATCACGATTTCGCGCGCGGACTGCCAACCGGAGATTTGCGGATGGAGACCGGTCAGATCGAGTGTGCCCTTGGTGTGAAACAGGCGCTGCTGCACGGTGAGCACCGGCTCATCGCGGGTTCCGGCTGCGGTGAAAAACAACTGCACCGTTACCCCATCGGCGTTGAGGCATGCGGAGCCGGACCATTCGCGGCTGCCGGGGGCGAAGAGGTCGGGCAACGCGTTGCCGCAATCGATCCAGTTTTCCCCGACCAGCCCAAGCAGGCGGATGCGCGCCAGACCGTGGCGATCAATCGGGTCGGTGCATTGCGGTGCCGCGAGGGCGAACCAGAGCGTGCCAAGACCTTGGGGGAAGCGGATCGGTGCGGCGATGCCATGGGCATCAGCGAGCGGCCACATATCCCAGACATCCAGATCGGCGAGGATGGGCGCGGCATCGGCCTGGGTGATGATCGGGGCATTGCGGGTCGGGTCGGGCTTGATCCGCGCGAGTATCGCTTGGGACCAGGCTGTGGGTTGCGGTTGGGTGGTTATCGGTCGATTGGCGGTGTCAGACAGCATGATGATCCGATGGTTGGAGCGGGGCGAAACTTCCGTCGCTAGTGTCCTGATTCTGAAATCCATTGGATTTCAGAATCAGAGTGGACACTAGGAAATTCAATTGTTGAGTGGCCTGCTTATCCATGAACTTCATCCAATGAATTCATGGGCAGGACACTCGTTTTGATCCGCAATGTGGCGAGGGCGGCGAGCAGCATGAGGGCGCCCGCGAGGAGTAGCACATGACGCGGATCGCCGCCGAGGAGCGGGCGGAAAATCAGCGGCATGGTCAAATCGAAGATCAGCATCGGCACCACGATGAACATGTTGAAAATACCCATATAAACGCCGGTGCGGGCGGGGGGGATGCAGTTGGCGAGCATGATATAGGGATTGCCCATCATGCTCGCCCAGCCAAGGCCGATGCCGATCACCGCGACAAACAGCATCGATTTCGCGCCGATCAGCGGAATGATCAGCATGGAGGCGGCGCTGGCGATCAGGCTCACCGCATGGACCCGTCGCGCGCCGAAACGGCGGCTGAGCGGCATCATTGCGAAGGCGGCGAAAAAGGCGACCAGATTATACCAGGCACCGATTTGGCCGTTGGTGAGGACGGCTGCGCGAAAACCGGCGGAGGCGGGGAGGCTGGTGTGATAGACCGAGCGGGCAATCGAATAGATCACGTAGCTCCAATAGGCCATCATCGCATACCATTGGAACAGGCTCATCCAGGCCATTTGGCGCATGGGTGTGGGCATGTCGCGCACGGCATCGATGATTTCGGCAAATGTCGCGCGGACCCCGCGCTTCTGAGCGCGAATGGCGTCCAGTTCCGCTGGGCTGGCTTTGAGTTCGGGCACGCTGAGCACCGAGCAGAGGATCGAAGTGATCGAGACCACGGCGCCGATGACGAAGGCAATGCGGGTGATACTGGGAATGCCGTTGGCGCTCAGCGCATTGCTGTGCATGCCCAGCAGCACCAGAATTGTCGGGGCGATGTAAGCAAGGGTTTGGGCGAGGCCGGTGAAGGCGCCTTGGGTGAGAAACCCGGCGGTGCGCTGGCTGGGATTAAGCCGGTCACTGACATAAGCGCGGTAGGGTTCCATGGTGATGTTATTGGCTGAATCGAGCAGCCAAAGCAGGAGTGCGGCAACCCAAAGCGACGGGCTGTAGGGCATGGCGAACAGGCCGATGCTGCACAGGATCGCGCCGATCAGGAAATAGGGAACCCGCCGACCAAACCGGCTGATGGTGCGATCGCTCATTGCGCCGATGATGGGTTGCAAAACCAAGCCGGTGATCGGCCCGGCCAGTTGCAGGAGCGGCAAGGCGGCTTCGCTGGCGCCGAGATAGCTGTAAATCGGCCCCATATTGCCCTGTTGCAGGCCGAAACTGAACTGGATGCCAAAAAATCCGACATTCATCAGAATGATGCGCCGGATTGAGAGGACGGGTTTCGACTCGTGTTGCATCAGTTGCCCGCGTTTTGGCGGTCGGTTCGATTATGACCCATGATGATCCCTGACTGCTTGCACGCTGTTTGAGCACCCGTACCGGTTATGCCAGAGGCTGGGGCCAATTACAATCGATTGCAACTTGTTTTCGATCACCAATAAGAACGCGGCGCAAACGTGCAATCGACAAGACTTGTCGGATGTTGGATTGAATTTGATCGCTATCTTGCCGGTCACCGGGCGGATCTTGTATGGATTAGTGCCTAATAGTCCACACGCCGGAAATAATTGCACCAGGACTGGATCGGTCTTTGCCAAATGAAACAACAAAAATGCCAGTGAAATCGGCGGCGATACCGGGTTTGTCTGGGCTCGGCGACATTGGCGGCCAAGTCAAAATGGCGGATATCGCGCAGCTTGCTGGGGTCTCGGAATCGACGGTCTCGCGCGCTTTGGCGGGGAGTGCGCTGGTTAATGCGGCGACGCGCACGCGTATTGAGGCACTTGCTGCGGCGCAGGGCTATAGTATTGATCAGCGGGCGCGTAATTTGCGATTGTCGCGCACCGGGACCGTCAGTGTGGTTATTCCGCTGTCGCATGAGTCCGAGCAAGGCATTGCCGATCCGTTTTTCCTGGAAATGCTGGGGAATTTGGCCGATGAGCTGAGTAATCGGGGCTATGATTTGTTGCTGCGCAAAATTCGCTCCGATGTGCCGCGCATGTTGGCGGATTTACTGCGTGAGGGGCGCACCGATGGGGTGTTGTTGATTGGCCAGAGCACCCAGCATGCGGTGATTAATGAGTTGGCCCACCATTATCGACCGCTGGTGGTTTGGGGTGCGCGCAATCCGGATAATCAGTATGTGACGGTGGGCTCGGATAATGTCGGCGGTGCGGCAGCGGCGATTCGTCATTTGTTGGCGGGCGGGCATAAGCGGATCGCGTTTTTGGGGAATCGGGATTTGCCCGAGGTGGCCGCGCGCTATCAGGGCTACTGCTTGGCGTTGCATGAGGCGGGGTTGAAGGCGAGTGAAGATTTAGTGATGCGGGTGCCGTTTGACCGGCAAGGGGCGTTCGCCGCGATTTCGGGGTTTTTGGATCGGGACCGCGCGGTTGATGCGGTGTTTGCCAGCTCGGATGTCGTGGCGATGGCGGCCGTTCGCGCCCTCGATCAACATGGGCTGAACGTCCCGCGCGATGTTGCGGTGGTCGGTTTTGATGACATCATGGTCGCTGCCGCCTACACGCCCGCTTTATCGACGGTGCGCCAGGATATCGCGACCGGGGCGGGGATGATGGTCGATTTATTGTTTCGCCGGATCGAGGGTGAGGACGTGGAGTCGGTGGAACTGCCGACGACATTGATGATCAGGGCGTCATCGGAACCGCGCTAACCCCGCCCGATGGCTCGGGCGGGGCGTTGCGATTAGAGTGTTTCTCAACTGATGAGAAACACTCTAGTCATGTTTTGGCGAGCAATTTCAACCACCTGACTGTAATCTGGCGATTCCAGTCAGGTGGTTATTGCTCTAGTCGAACTTGTAGCGCAGGGTTGCTTTGACGGTCCGGCCATTCGCCGCACGGGCCGCTGTTGCTGTGCCGTTGCCGATATTGTCGAACTCGGTATAGGCGGTCGCGTTCATCAGATTATCACCGGTCAGCAAGACGCTGATTTTGGGCGTGAGTTGGTAGTTCAGGAACGCGCCCACCAGCACATAACCCGGCATCACGATGCTGTTTTGATTGTCACCAAAGGATGAGGTGGTGCCATCGATATTCGCTCCCGCCGTCAGGTGATGGTAGTAATAGGTCGGCGAGATTTGGAAAATCCAGTTGGCCTGGCGCTGCGGGATTTTGCCGAGCGTGTTGGCGATGTTGGTTTTGGTAATCCGGGCGTGGGTATAGGTCGCACTGCCCGAGATGGTGAAGTTATTGTAGGAATAGCCCAAATCCACTTCCGCACCGTAGGCGCGGTAGGTGTTGGTCGAGGAGATTTGCGTGGTTAGGTCGTAGTTGGTTTCAGCGGTATCGGCGTTGAACAAAGTCACGAAGCTGCTGAAATTATTATCGCGGAATTTAACCCCGCCTTCATATTGTTTCACCACATTGATCGGGATCGGCACGGTGCCGTCGAGCGAGCTGTTCGGCGCCGAAATCAGGCGATCGCCGTTGAACGCGACACCATTGCTAATGCGCGCGAACACCGAGAGATGATGGCTGAACTCGTAGTTACCGCCAAAGGAGTAAGAGAGATGATGAACCTTGTAATTGACCGGCTGTTGGTTGGCCGGGGTATAGAACGCGCCGGTTGGGCCGAGCGAGCCGAAATTATAGTATCCCGAGGCTGACTGCATGTCGTAGCGGACGCCGCCATCGAAATTGAACGAGCCGATTTGCCAGCCCAGATCCGCGTAAGGCGCTGTGGTGACGTAGGTGTTATTGATCACCCGCTCGCAGCATCCGCCAAAACCGCTGCCGACGCCGCCGATGGAGCTGGTGCTGTTGATCAGAGCCGGGTTATTTTGGGTGGCCTGGAAAATATAGCTGTTGAAGTTCCAGGTTTCAAAAACCCGTTGTTTGGAGGCGTAGAGGCCGAAATTCGGGGTCAGCGTGCCGAGGCCGCCGGTGGCGATGTTGCGCGAGATTTGCAGATTATTCGCGAGCAGATTGAGGTTGTTGAGCTGGGTGTTGAACACCACCGCCGGGAATGCGGCGCCGGTGAAAGGCTGGCCGACATTCGGGCCGTTGGCGTAGGTGGCGCCGGTTAGAGCGATGGTGTTGTTGCTTGGGAAAATCCCAAGGAAGTTGCCAGAGTTTGCCGCGAAATCGAAATTATCATCGACGCGAAAGCCATCGCCAAAAGTTTTGCGCAGCTCAAAGCCAACCGATTTGGTTTTGGTGGTCAGGCCGGTTGCGAAATTCGTCGCGCGGCGGCCATTGCTCGGGGTCAGAGTGACGTCCGAGCCGAGATTGGAGGAATAGAAACTGGCGAAGCGCGGATCGATGCCGGGCAGCGGCACGATTTTGCCATTCACCGTGCTGACCGGCACCGGCAAATAGGTGGGGGTTTGATCGTTCAGATATTTGAAGCGGAAGCGAATGAAACCGCCGGTGAAATCATGGGTGAAATTGCCATGGATCTGGCCGCCATTGAACACTTGCAGGCCGGAGGTTCGGTTACCGGTGCCGACATGGTAAAAGCCAGCAATTTCAGCGCGGTTATTGGTATCAATCGGTCCGCCATAGTTGAAATCGACCCGGCGCTCGTCATAGCCGAGACCGCTGGTCACCGAGACCGCGCCGTTTTTGATCCGACCGGTGCGATCAATGAAATTGATAATGCCGCCCGGCGCGTTGGTCGCGAACACCGAGGACGAGCCGCCGCGCACCACCTGCACCCGGCTGAGCAACCCATCGATGCGCACAAAACTATCCGGTGTGGCGAAATCGAGATCGCCGAATTGCAGCACCGGCAGGCCATTTTCCTGGAATTGCACATAGCGGGTGCCGCCGGCGGAAATGGGCAGGCCGCGCGCGGTGACGTTGGCATTGCCTTCGCCGCCCGATGATTCGGCGTGTATGCCCGGCACATTGCGCAGCACGGCGGTCGCTGAATTGGCCCCCGTGCGCCTGATTTGAGTCGCGCCCAAAGTGCTGACCGAGATGCTTGATTGCATTTCCGTCACATGATGGGCGGTGCCGGTCACCACAATCGCGTTAAGGTTCAGCGGATTGGTATTTTTTTTCGCAGCCAGAGCGGGTTTGGCGGTTGCCGCTGGCTTTGGGCTGGGGGTTTGCGCCTGCGCACAGGCGAAGCTCAACATGGTCGCCGCGAGTGCGGTCGTTACATAAAGCGATGTGATAGGCAGCGCCGAGGCGCGTTGGCGGATCATTTTTTCTCTCCCTCAAGATATCGATTGCGTTTTGACTAACGCTTGGCCGTGCAGCCTTTGGCAATTAGTGCGTATCCCCATTTACAATCGATTGCAACAAGTTTTTGCGAGGTGTGATTCAAGGCAATGATGGATGCCGGACCCCGCGATCATGTCGGGCGGGCGCAGGAGCAGCAACGGCGCTTGTGGTGTGGCGTTCGTCTCCTCTAAGATAGCCTATGGCACCTGTAGCGCGCGCCGATTCCCGACCTAAGTCTTTAGCGAGCAACCGATGACGGGACCGCGCGAATGGGTCGCGCGCTTTGCCGGCTTGCGCGGGCCGGCGATCCCGGATGCGCCTTCTTTATCGATTCGCGATCCATGGCCGGGTGATCCGGGACGCGGGGCGCGGCTGCTCAAGGGTGATATCGATTATCTCGGTGCCGCGCGGCGGTTGGTGCCGGGTAGAGAT
>JAJZEG010000405.1 GCA_021828605.1 Pseudomonadota bacterium
ATCGGGTTTCGTTCGATGATGCTACTGCTCGCGACCGTCCCCCTGCTCGGCCTGGTCGCCGCGATGCTGATCCGCTGGGAGCCAATCGGCCAAGATCCCGACATCACCGAAGAACTCTCACTCAGCACAGGCTGATCGCGAGCAGAGGAGACCAATCTGATGAACGAACTTTATCTGAAACGCGCTGGTAAATCGCCCGAAACTGAAACCGGCACTGCCCGCGAGGTGGTCGCGGCGATGCTCGCCGCCATCGAAGCCGAGGGCGAAGCGGCGATCCGTCGCTACGCCCTGGAACTCGATCACTGGAGCGGACCGATCATCATGGATGCGGACGCCATTGCTGAGCGGATTTGGGCTGTGGATGCTGCGACGCGCGCCGATATCCGAAACGCCGTCGGTAACGTCAAGCGATTTGCGCAGGCGCAGCGCGAGTCGATCCGCGATTTCGCGATCAAACTACAGCCCGGTTTGATCGCAGGTCAAAAACTGATGCCCTGCACCGTTGCCGGGTGCTACGTGCCCACCGGTCGCTATGCCCATATCGCCTCGGCCTATATGTCTGTGGCGACGGCAAAGGCGGCTGGTGTTCGCACTGTAATTGCCTGCTCGGCACCTTATCACGGCGCGTCGGTGCACCCGGCGGTCTTGTTCGCGATGCAGGAAGCGGGCGCCGATATCATCATGACGCTGGGCGGGGTGCAGGCAATCGCCGCAATGGCGTTCGGCCTGTTCACCGGCCGACCCGCCGATATTGTGGTCGGCCCCGGTAATAAATTTGTCGCTGAAGCAAAACGAATGCTGTTCGGTAAGGTCGGGATCGATGTGTTCGCCGGTCCATCGGAAATTGCGATCATTGCCGATGATACTGCCGATGTCGAGATCGTGGCTGCCGATTTGGTCGGCCAGGCCGAGCATGGTCCCGAAAGTCCGGCCTGGCTGTTCACCACCTCGCGCCGCATCGCCGAGGCAACGCTCGACCGCGTGCCCACCTTGATCGAGGCCCTGCCACCCACCGCGCGCGAGGCGGCACGCGCCGCCTGGCGCGACTATGGCGAGGTCGTGCTGTGCCCGTCACGCGAGGATATTATTACATTATCAGATCGATATGCCAGTGAGCATCTCGAAGTTCATTGCGCTGATCTCGATTGGTGGCACGATCATCTTTCCAATTACGGCTCATTGTTCCTCGGGGAGGAATCCACCGTCGCCTATGGCGATAAAGCATCCGGCCCCAATCATATCCTGCCTACTAGGTTCGCCGCCCGCTATTCGGCCGGCCTGTCGGTCCATAAATTCCTCAAGCCTTTGACCTGGCAACGCATGGATCGCCATGCCTCGGTCGCGATCGGTGAAATCACCGCCCGGATCGCGCGTCTTGAAGGTATGGAGGCTCATGCACGCACCGCCGATCAGCGGATCCGCAAATATGCACCGTCCCACAATGGCAATCTCGGCACCCCGGTCTCGGTCTAATGACGCGCAGGCTCGATCAGCTGTTCGCCCTTGATGGACGAACCGCGCTGGTCACCGGCGGCAGCAGTGGTATCGGCTATGCGATCGCCGAAGCATTGGGGCGTCAGGGGGCGCGGTTGATCTTGGTCGCCCGGTGCGGCGCAACCCTCGCGCAAGCCGCCCGGTCGCTGCGGGCTATTGGCATTGATGCCACCACCATCAGCGGTGATCTCGCCGCTCCCGACGGTCCGGATCAAATCATTGATCGCCTGCGTGACCCTGTCGATATCCTGGTAAACGCTGCCGGGGTCAATTTACGCCAGCAATTCGACGACGTATCGCTCGATGCGTTCGATCTGCATATGGCCGTGCATCTGCGCGCCCCGTTCCGTCTTGTGCAATGCCTGGCACCGGCAATGGTGCAGCGGCGCTTCGGTCGGGTGATCATGCTCGGATCGCTGCAATCGGTGCGGGCCATGCCCAACTCGGCCCCCTACGGCGCCGCCAAAGGTGGCGTTATCCAGCTCACCCGCGCCATCGCCGAACGCTGGTCGAGTGATGGGATCACCTGCAACGCGATCGCCCCCGGCTTTTTCCCGACCGCCCTTACCGCCGCCGTCTTCGCCGACGAGGCGATACGCTTGGAAAATGCCCGGCGCACGGCGATCGGCCGCAACGGCACGTTGCATGATCTGTTCGGTATCGCAATATTTCTTGCCTCCGACGCCTCGGCCTACATCACCGGACAGACTTTGTTTGTTGATGGCGGATACACCGCCAAATGAGATTATGATGAAGGCACTCCTCTATACGAACCCCGGCACGCTCTCCTATTGCGATCTGCCGATCCCGCCGATTGACGCGGAATCGCTACTGATCAAGGTCGCCGCCGTGGGCATCTGCGGATCGGATCTGCACGCCTATCACGGTCATGATGATCGACGACCTGCGCCCTTAGTGCTCGGCCATGAAGCCGCTGGCGTGATTGCTGATGGCCCAAGGCAGGGCGAGCGGGTGGTTGTCAATCCGCTGGTCACCTGCGGATGCTGCGTGGAATGTCGAGACGGACGCAGCCATCTTTGTGCCACGCGGCAAATCCTGTCGATGCCGCCGCGTCCAGGGGCGTTCGCCGACTATGTTGTCGTTCCGGAACGGAATTTACTACAAATTCCTGCCGCGATGACGTTCGACGTTGCGGCATTGGCTGAGCCGTTGGCCGTCGCTTGGCACGCGGTCCGACTTGGTGTCGCGGGCCTGTGCCAACCGCTCGCGCAGAGTCGGTGCTGCGTGCTCGGCGGCGGTGCCATCGGTCTTGGCGCCGCCCTGGTTCTGCGCGCCCTTGGTGCTCGGGATCTTCACCTCGGTGAGCCAAACCCAAGGCGCCGCGCGACGGCGGCGGCTGAACCCGAGCTCAGCGTCTATGCGCCGGGCAGCGCACAGGAGCCTGCCGCGACGTCGGTAGATTTGCTGATCGATGCCGTCGGCGCCACCGCCACGCGCAGCGCCGCCTGCCGCCTTGCACGTCCCGGCGGTCAAATCATCCATCTCGGTCTGCTGCCCGGCAATGATGGCCTCGATCTCCGGCGCCTCACGCTCCAGGAAATCACCCTGCGCGGCAGCTATTGTTATACGCCGGATGATTTCAAAGCCGTCGTCTCGGGCCTGGCGCAGCAGAAATTCGGCGCCCTGCGCTGGATCGAGCGAATGCCTCTATCCGCAGGTGCTGCCGCGTTTGCGCAGATTGATCAAGGCAATCTATCTGCCGCCAAAATCATCCTCGAGCCCTAGTGTCCACTCTAATTCTGAAATCCGTTGGATTTCAGAATTAGAGGACGCATTGATCGCGCATGCCAGGATTGAGCAGGCCTTGAAGTTGGCGTATCCATTAAAAACAATGATATAATAAGCAGCCAACTGGTTTGGAGTGTCCAAGAATGGAACAAATGCCGTTTTTGCGAATGGCGCTTGCAGTCGCAATTCTAGGTGCCTCTACATCGATTTGTCTGGCAAGCGTTCCGCCGCAAGTCGCGTCCTGCGCGGCCTGCCACGGTCCTGCCGGGCTGGGCCAGCCCTCCGCAGGGTTTCCATCGCTTGCCGGTTTAAGTTCACCCTATATTGAGCAGCAACTCTATAGCTTCAAACACGGCACTCGAGACAATACCATCATGAAAGGCATGGCGGCTCCGTTAACCGCCGTTCAGCGCCAGGCGATCGGCGATTATTATGCGACCTTGAAAGTGCCGGCGAAGCCGGAACCAAATCCGGTTCCGTCGGGGCTTGGCGCAGACATCGCAGAGAACGGGAACTGGGGCAACAAACCGACAGGGTTGCCCTCATGCGATTCATGCCACGGGCCCTACGGGATCGGCGTGGGCACTCAGTTTCCGCGACTCGCGGGGCAGCCCAAGTCGTATTTGGTCGCGCAGTTGATCGATTGGCAAAAGGGCAGCCGTAAGAATGGTCCGCTGCACCTGATGACACATATCGCGAGTGAGCTGACCACGGCACAGATTAATGCGGTGGCGGGATATTATTCAAAGTTGTCCGCCAATCCAACGCATCTGCCCCGTCCCGACGCGGCCGAGGGAGGTAAGTAATGCGCAAATCAATAATGATCGCCGTTGCGCTCCTCGTTGCAGGCAGCAGCGTCGCGGTGTTCGCTGCAGCGCCGTCGACAAAGCCGATCGCGTTCAATCCACCGCCGTTGACGTCGATGCCCAAGGGAAAATTCGGCGCGGAAGTGAAGCTCGGCGAGACTATCTTTCGCCACACGACCGTGTATGCGCACGGGATCGTCGGGAATTCGCTGAATTGCAGCGACTGCCACCTGAATGGCGGCGCTTTGGCGGATTCAGCGCCGATGTGGGCCGCCTACACCGCCTATCCTGCCTATCGGGCAAAGAACAAGAAGGTGAACAATTTCGGTATGCGGCTTCAGGGCTGCTTCAGATTCAGTGAGAACGGCAAGGTTCCAAAGCTCGATAGTCCTACGATCATCGCACTCGAAGCGTATTCGTATTTCCTCGCGACCGGGGCGCCGACTGGCGGGAACTTGGCCGGTCGGGGTTATCCCAAACTGGCCATGCCTCCCAAGCCCGCGACTTTTGCGGCGGGGGAGGCAGTATACAAGGTCAATTGTTCACTTTGCCACGAGGCTGACGGATCAGGGCAGTACGTGCGCGGACAGACCGTGTTTCCGGCGCTGTGGGGTGCCAAGTCATTCAACTGGGGTGCGGGGATGGGCAGCATCAAAAATGCCGCTGATTTTATCCACGCCAACATGCCCTATGGCATGGCGGGGACGCTGAGCGTGCAGCAAGCCTGGGATGTCGCCACCTATATCGACAGTCAGGATAGACCACAGGACCCGCGTTTTGTCGGTAGCGTCGCCGAGACAAGACAGAAATTTCACAATAATAAATTCTCGATGTACGGCAAATTGGTCAATGGCAAGATCCTTGGTGCGCAGAAATGATTGTGCCATGACGGACGACGAACAGATCAAGGTAATCGTGGGTTCAGCTGACGATTGGAGCTTAATCCGCTCCAATGAATGCCAGAATAAAACAGCTACGGTGTTGGTAGAGTTACGCGAACCGAGAGACCTCCTCCGGAACGGTTGGAAAGTCTAATCGCGCCACCATGAGCCTCGATAACGGCCAGTGCAATCGCGAGGCCCAGGCCACTGCCGCCAGTTTCACGGCTGCGCGAACGGTCAATCCTGTAGAAGGGCTCAAAAACTTTGGCGAATTCCGGCGGAGGGATTCCTGGCCCTTGATCATCAATCGTGATGGTCACCCTGTGCTGATCGGACGTGACAATTATATCCGCTGATCGACCATATTTGACGGCATTGTCCAGCAGGTTGACCAAGGCGCGGCGCAGCGCAGCCGGTTGACAGCTCAGCGTTAGGGGTGCGGCGGGCGCCATCGTTAGTTTCAGACCCGCGTCCGTAAGATCATCGACGATCGCGACGACCAGCGCCACCAGATCCACGCGCCGAAACGGCTCGACCTTTGACTGATCGCGGGCGAAGGCAAGGGTTGCTTCGATCATCTCATTCATCGAGGTGATGGTGGCCACCATGCGGTTGCGCTCCTCAAGCTCGGATACCTCCTCGACGCGCAGCCGCAACAAGGTCAGCGGGGTACGCAGGTCGTGAGACAGACTGGCCAGCATCCGGGTCCGGCTGTCCAACAAATGCCGTAGTCGGGTTTGCATTACGTTGAACGCGTGTGCCGCCTGCCGCGTTTCCGCCGTGCCGATTTCAGAAAGTGGCGGGGATGTCACATCACGACCGAGCCGATCCGCAGCGTTCGCCAGGGCTCGTAAGGGTGCTGTCACGCGTCCTACCGCCCAGACGGACGCTAAAATCACAATGAGCGCCATGACGATTAGTGCGGCCAGGAAAGGCCACGCCAGGCTAAACCGGCTCGACGGCAAAGCCACGCCAAATACCAGCCAGGGGCCGGTGGTAAGCCGCATCGCCGCCTGCATCGGACGTCCGGTTGCCATGCCAGACATGCCCAACTGATCCATCATCGGCATGTTCGAGAATCCGGACCGGTTCATCCTCGCCATCATACCGTGTGCTGCCGGCGGCACGCGGCGCGACGCGGTCCCAACCGTGACATACAAAGATTTAGCCAGATCAGGCGGTAACTGGTGGGACAAGTATGTATGGATCGTCCGCGCCGCCGCGCTAGGAGCCAAAGTCGTCGCCCAAGGAGGTCGATGAGCCGACAACGTAATTCGGAGTGTCGCGCCGCTGGCGGCCTTGACGAGCGGACCCCGCCACGCTTCCGGCACGCCATTGATCAACCGCGCCAGATTTACGATCCGTTGGGTGGCCGCGTAGGCGCCCATTGCGCGCACCACCGAAGCCTGATTAAACGCTAGGACAGAAATCCCAAGAAACGCTGAAACACCGAGTCCCGCCAACAGGATCAGCGCGGTCTGACCGAATAATGTTGCTGGGAGGAGCCGTCGCATCAGATCTCAGGCCCGATCGGCTCAACCAGTGGAGTGAACATATAGCCGCTGCCCCAAATGGTCTTGATCAGTTGCGGGTCGCAAACATCGCGTTCGATCTTGCGGCGCAACCGGCTGATTTGGGTATCGATGCTGCGATCAAGCGGAACGGCATTGCGTCCGCGGGCGAGATCGAGCAATTGCTCGCGACTGAGCGCACGGCCACGTCGCTCGACGAGCACGGCCAGTAGGTCGAACTCGCCAGAACTCAAAGCAACGCTGACACCATCCTCCCCCAGTAATTCCCGGCGTTCGACATCCAGCACCCATCGATCGAAACGGTATCGCGCCGCTTGCTGCGCAGGTTCGTTGACATACGTCGCTCGGCGCAAGACGGCGCGGATCCGTGCGATCAACTCGCGGCTACCGAAGGGTTTCGCGAGGTAGTCGTCTGCCCCCATTTCCAGACCGATTACTCGATCAACCTCATCGCCTTTGGCAGTCAGCATGATGATTGGTACGCGACTCTCGGCACGCACCGCTCGACACAGCGACAGCCCATCTTCACCTGGGAGCATCAAGTCGAGCAGGATGAGGTCGATCCGGTTATCGGTAAGCGCGTGACGCATCGCATGACCGTCGCCAGCCAGACTGACGCGGAACCCTTCACGTCGCAGCACACGCTGCACCAATTCGCGGATTTCGCGATGGTCTTCGACGAGCAGGATATGGGGGGCAACACTCATGCCGACGGTATAATCAGGAAGGTCGGGGCACGCTGCAACAAAAATATGTCAACCTGTGTCACAGAGCCGCCCTGACATGAATCGCCATGATTTTGCGGAGCAAGGGCAATTTCTGGTGACATCTAATCCCTATATGGTGGCTGACAGAGTGATTGCTGAAAGGATGAGATGATGATGGGCAGTGGCATGATGGACGGTTGGAGGTGGGTTATGATGGGAGGGTTCGGGTTGATGATGATCTTGGTCCTGGTCTTGGTTGTTCTTGGGATAGTGGCCCTGTTGAAATACCTTGCCGCCGGTAAACGAGAGTGATGCAGTCATTCAATGAGATAGCTGAAACGCCCGCGATCTTGAATCGGAAGTACGGCATAATTGGCCACGATTCAGGCCAATGCCCGCGCTGGTTGCTCTCGTCCGCTGAATCCCGCGGTGCGCTGCCCGCTTATCTCGGTGCAGCGCAAAACGGGACTCGTTCCCGAGGTCTTGATCGGACGATTTCAACACTCGTACAGTAACATCAAAGGATAACACGATGAAACGTCGCACCGTCACCGCTGGCTTCGGCGGATTGATTTCGAGCTGGCTCGCACTGGCCGGGTTCGGTCGCAAGACGGCTCTTGCCGCATCTTCCGAGGGCGCTACCGGAAGCATGATGGGTGGAATGATGTCGGGCGGCCAGCGGGGCATGATGTCTCGCGGGAACATGATGGGGCCGATGAAACTCGGCATGGAGCTATTCGAGCGCCATGCCGAAATCCAGCGCGCCACGCAGTATCTGCCCAACGGGATTATTGACGCGACGGTTTCGAGTGACCCGAAAACGGCGGGCATTATCCAAGCGCACGTCATCGAAATGTACAACCGGTTAGCGACCAACCGGCCCTTCAACTATATGATGAGTCCAAGTGCGACGGCGATGCTGCAAAATCCCGATCAATATCAGCGCTCATACCGGCTATTGCCGACCGGGATCGAGGTTACCGAGACATCGGACGATCCGGAGATGGTCAAGGTAATCTATGCCCACGCCAAGGAACTTGACCGGTTCGCCAAGGAAGGCATGCCAGCGATGATGCGCGGCATGATGGGAAAAAAGATGTAATGCGGGGGTTCTTACGAACCGACACTCATTTATTCGCGCCCATCGTGGGCCCTTAATCAACTGAACGATGTTGAACCGCAGGTAAGGCAAATGAGGTGCGCGCTGTCCTGAAGCCTCTTTGACCTCGGTCTTGTGATGAACGCTAGAATCTTATATATTCCATTAATATAATATATTTACCCCCGCGCCGCTTCGAGGGTGAAATCGGGCAGCGACGCGAACGTCCAAGACAAGCAAAAAATTCAGGGAACAAACCATGGTGCAAATTTTCCTTGCAGTGCTTTCAGGCGGGGCGGTCGGCTTCACGCTTGGGCTAATCGGCGGCGGCGGATCGATCCTTGCGACGCCGCTCATGTTATACGTAGTCGGTCTGGCACCGCACGAGGCGATCGGCACCAGCGCCCTCGCCGTTTCTGCCAACGCATTCGTCAATTTTGGCGGTCACGCCCGCAAGGGCAATGTCCGGTGGCGCAGCGCGACGATTTTCGCAATCGTCGGCGTAGTCGGCGCCTTCGCCGGATCAACCCTGGGCAAGGCGTTCGATGGTAAACGCCTGCTTTTCCTATTCGCGATCCTGATGATCATTGTCGGCGCGCTGATGCTGCGTCGGAGCCGTTCTGCCGCCGCGGCGGCCAACCCGAGCGACGAACAGCTTACTTTGACCATGGTTCTGATGGTTTCGGTGGCAGCCCTTATCGTGGGCGCGCTTTCCGGGTTTTTCGGCATCGGGGGCGGATTCTTGATTGTGCCTGGGCTGCTTTTTTCGACCGCAATGCCAATGATTTTTGCAATTGGCTCCTCCCTCCTCTCGGTCGGCACGTTCGGGCTGGCCACCGCGCTGAACTACGCAGTTTCGGGTAAGGTAGACTGGCTTGTCGCTATTGAATTTATCGCGGGCGGTGTGCTCGGAGGCCTGTTCGGCACGCGACTCGCCATCGTGCTTTCCTCCCGTCGCGCAGCCCTGAACAAAGTGTTTGCAGGTCTCGTTTTCGGGGTCGCTCTTTATATGCTCTACCGAAATGCTCAGTCATTTGGCCTGCACCTCTGACCACGACCGAAAGTCGACCAGGAACCTGGGATATTTGCCTCGTATTGTTCAGGTGTTCAACCACAAAGTCTGGGTCCAGCACGAAAGCACATAACGCTTCGGACGGCCAGCAGACCACCAAGCTATTGAGAATCGACTTTGATCGGCGACCACGCCGCAACATAGGTCTGTAAAGGAGCCCGAATGAAACCGTCCGCCTTCAGCATCACCAGACCATGCAATTGAGCCCAGGCGAGGTGCGCGCTCTCATCGGCCAAGGTGGGCGACATTGCGGCCATAGCCGCGCGCAACAGGCCGAAGGCCTTTCCTGAAGCCTCGCTCAGATCGCTGCCCGTTTTGGCTTGGGGCGTCAGCTGTGAGGCGAACATGAGGCGGTATAGCTCGATATTGGCTTCACCAAAGCTCACATAAGCGAGCGCCATCGCGGTCAAGGCGTCAGCTGCATCTCGACCCTTGACGGCCTCGGTCAGGGTGTAGGCGAATTCCTCGAAAGCTTCCGCGGCGACCGCTTCGAGCAGAGCGTCCCGGTCGGGGAAGTGCCGATACGGTGCCGGCTGGCTCACGCCGACAAGCCGCGCCAGAGCGCTGAGGGAGACCGCATGAGCGCCATGACGAGCGACGGCCTCCCTTGCGACGCGGAGCAATGTGCGGCGCAGATCCCCATGGTGGTAGGGCCGCGCACCCTCTGGTTCGCGCGTCGAGTTCTCAGTCATGTATTGACTAATAACTTTTTCTTGACCAAACAGCAACCACGATATTATACACTATAACATTGCTCGGGCGGGTGAATGCGTTCCCGAATGCCCGTTCCCTGCAACCCGCTCACTTGAGCGGGTATTCACACAAGGAGACGTCACATGGCTAAGATCCGCGCAGTAATTTACGATTGTTTTGGCGGGCCGGAGGTGCTTCGTGAGATTTTAATCGACGCGCCGCCCCCCGCAGAAGGCGAGATCCTGGTCCGCGTTCAGGCAGCCAGCGTGAATGGGTATGACGTGGCCGCTCGATCGGGCGCGCTCAAAATGGTCATCGGGAAAAAATTCCCGAAACGCACGGGTCTCGACTTTGCCGGGGACGTGGTGGAGGTCAGGGCGGCGGGTAGTCGGTTCAAGGTCGGCGACCGCGTTTGGGGCTGTCTGCCGCTGCATCAACTCGGCAGCGTGGCAGAATTAGTGTGCGTCGCACCCGAGAACCTCTCGCACAGTCCGGAAGGCCTCGACCCGGTCGAAGCCGCCGCCTTGCCTGTGGTGGGCTCGACCGTGATTACGGCTTTGCGCGATAGGGGGATGCTGCAGCCGGGCCAGCGCCTGCTGGTGCGTGGCGCGAGCGGCGGGGTAGGGAGCATCGCCGTGCAGCTCGGCCACGCGCTCGGTGCCCATGTCACCGGCTTGGCGAGCGCCGCCAATCTGGACTTTGTCCGCCAACATGGCGCCGACGTCGCACTCGACTATGCAGTGACCGCGCCTGCCAGCCTTGAGCGGTTCGATGTGATCCTCGATACCGTCGGAAGCCGCCCAGCCGCGTGGCGGCGGCGGCTCGCGCCCAAGGGACGCATGATGGCCATCGTCCCGGACCTCAAGCATCCACTCATGTCGATGGCGTATTTCGCCTGGTCGCGCGTTCATGGCACGCGGCGGGTCCGGTTCTTCAGCGACAAGCCCGACACCAAGCTGCTGACTGATCTTGCAGCCTATGTGCGCGACGGCGCGATCAAGCCGATCATCGATAAAGTGCATGATTTATCAAACATCGCCGATGCACACCGCGCCCTGGAGGCAGGGGGACGATGCGGCAAGCAGGTGGTGCGCCTTTAGGGCAACATCCGATCAAATGGAGTCATTTGATTGGATAAAGTTGCCCGCCAAAAATAAGGTTAGAGCGTTGTTCGTGAGCCAAAGTGAACGGAAAACGCTCCAAGTGACGGATGGATATCGCCCCGTGTTGTTTTGCAAAGGTTTAGCCTGTAACACCTATCCTTGGGAGTTACAGGTTGAATGCCACCGTCACCAACGCGCATTGAAAAACACCGGTTCGACATCGGGCTCGAAGATTTGCAGACGTTCCTTGCCGTCGCCGATCTACGCAGCTTTAGCGCAGCCGCCACGCATCTGAATCTATCGCAGCCATCCGTCAGCAATCGGGTCAGACGACTGGAGGAAAAGCTTCTCGTTCGGCTGCTCGACCGGACGACCCGTCAGGTCGAGCTGACCGCTCATGGTCAGCGTCTCTACCTTCAAGCATCGGAAACCCTGTTCGGCCTTCGTAATCTGCTCCAAGATTTCGGCGACGAAACGTCATCGCGAACGCGTCAGGTCAATATTGCGGCGACATTAATGGTCGCAACCTTCGGACTGCCGCCCATTTTACGCGATTTCCATGATGCCCACCCTACGGCGATCCTCAAGCTGCATGACCTAACCCCCGCCGAGGCCGTCGAGCAAGTGGCGGATGGGCGTTGTGATATGGCAATCATGGTCTTGGCTGAGCCGCATGCAGGCATTAGTTTCGAGCCGCTGGCTGCTGACCCCTGCGTTGTGATCACGCAACGCGGGCACAGGCTACTTCGGCACGAAACCGCCACGCTTGCCGAAGTACTCGAACATACCGTGCTGATCCCCGATACCCAGACCGGCTTTCGGCAAGCGCTGATCGCCGAAGCCGAAAAACGCGGATTGACGATCCGGCTCTCGCCCGAGGCACGCGGCGTCAGTAACGGGATGACGCTTCTCGCGATGGCTGCCGCAGGTCTTGGTGTGTGCATCCATCCAAGGTCGTTTATCCCCGCCGAACTCGAACCCACGATTGGTATCGCGCGGCTTGGCGATTGCGAGATCGTGCGCATCGTCGGGATCGTCACAAGCGATAGCCGAACCCTCTCATCGACAGCACGCAAGTTTCGCGACTTTGTTCGCGCGTCGATGATAGGGGGCAACAGGTAACGGAAATCGAAAGCGCGACCTCGGTCGGTTCTAGTCAGAGATGACGGCGGTCGGCGGGGGACGGGCGGTCTCCGGCATGAGGACGAGCGAGCCCCAAAGTATCGCGCAGCGTTGCCCCTGAATAGTCGCGCCGATGAAGTCCACGGCGCTGGAGTTCAGGCACCACCAGCCGGACGAAATCTTCGTAGCTGCCCGGCGTGTAGGCCGCCATGATGACGAAGCCGTCGCACGCGGTTTCGAACCAGCTCTCCATTTCGTCGGCGATCTGTGTCGGTGAGCCACAAAAGATTGGTGCCTCGCGCAAGGTGCCCCGGCCCGACGCTTCAACGAAATCGCGGGTCGAGGGGTTCTTCTTTCCGCTCTTGGCGATCACCCGGTCGCGCAGGCTTTGCCAAGAAACCGCCGCCAGTTCCTGGTCGCTGAAAGGTGCGTCATAGTCGCGGGTCGAAAAATCGACATTCAGGACTTCGCAGAGCAGTGTCAGGCCATCGACCGGCTGCGCGAGTTTCTCCAGGGTGGCACGCTTCTCCGCCGCCTGGTCCGCTGATTCGCCAACCACGACATGGACGGCCGGTGCGATTTTAACGCTGTCAGGATCGCGTCCTGCGCCCTCAGCGGCGCCACGGAGGCTGATATATTGTTTTCTGCCAAGTTCAAGGTTGGGGTAACCGGCGAATACCAGTTCCGCCCAGCGCCCAGCGAAGCGCTGACCGCGACCGCTCGACCCTGCTTGCAGCAGAACCGGATGACCCTGTGACGAGCGCGGCACCGTTAACGGACCGCGGGTGCGGAAAAACTGCCCTTGATAGTCGAGTTTACGCACCTTGTCCGGATCGGCGAAGCGGCCTGAGGCTTTGTCGATGATCAGCGCACCGTCCTGCCAACTGTCCCAGAGGCCAAGGACCGCCTCCATGAACTCGTCGGCGCGATCATAGCGCAGATCGTGCTCAAGATGCTCGGTGCGGCCGAAATTCTCCGCCTCGGAATCGTTAAGTGACGTTACAATGTTCCACGCAACGCGGCCGCGCGTCATTAGATCCATTGTCGCGAACAGGCGGGCGACGTGATACGGCTCGTAATAGGTCGTTGAATAGGTCGCACCGAGCCCGAGATGCGTCGTGGCCGCAGCCATCGCCATCATCACCGGTGTTGGATCGAGCTTGATGGCGCGAATGCCGCTTTCCACAGTAGCCCTGTGATCCGCACCATAGATGTCCGGCATTGCGAGACGATCATCGAAGAAGGCGAGGTCAAATTTGCCATCCTCAAGTGTTCGGGCAATGCGCTGATAATAGTCGGGTGACATGAAATCCGGGACCGAAGCAGGGTGGCGCCAGGACCCCACGTAATTCGAACAATTCTGCGCCTGCATGAAGGCGATGAGCGCCATCTGACGAGGTGATTTGGTCATGGTTTTTCCCTGTTAGGTTAAGACGTTTGTCACCGAGGGAGCCGCTTCTGACAGGCGCTGCGCGAGATTACAAATCCTGTTTTGCTATGGATTGATAGCCAAGTTGGATGATTTCGTTTCGCTATAAATCGATAGCGAATGAGCATTTGCCAGCCGAAGTCTGTTGCCCGAAACGACGATCAACAAACCATCGTCGGAGGTCGCCATGAAACGAACCCAAGAAAGCCCGTATGATTTGGCGGTGCATGCCGGTGGTGTGGCCCCGTCCCCGACCCTTTCAGCCGCGTTGAGCGACTTTGCGCTGGGCCTGAAGCTGGAGGACGTGCCCGCCGAAATCGTGCACAAAGCCAAAGGGCACATGCTTGACGGTCTCGGCATCGCACTCGCATCCTCCGGTTTCGATTTTGCCGGCCCAATCCTTAATGGTGCCCGCAAGCTCGGCGGTGGCAATGCGGCTCATGCACTGGCAACCGGCGCAGCCCTTGCTCCGGCGAGTGCGGCCTTGGTCAACGGCACCTTGATCCACGGGCTCGATTTTGACGATACCCATATTGGCGCGATCTACCATGCAACCGCGCCGGCGCTGGCCGCTTCACTGGCCGCTGCTGAGGCTGCTGGTGCCACCGGAAGCGACTTGCTGCTTGCCTACATCGTGGGAATGGAAATCGGCTGCCGGCTTGGGCGCGCGGCAGAGGGCGGATTTCACGATCGCGGCTTTCATCCCACGGCCTTATGTGGCGCGTTCGCAGCTTCATTCGCGGCGGGGCGCCTGATGGGGGCGGATCGTGCGGAGCTGATTTCGGCGGTTGGCCTGTGCGGCAGTATGGCGGCGGGGCTGCTGGAGCTCAAGGATTCCTGGCTGAAGCGGATGCATCCTGGCTGGGCGGCGCATTGCGGAATTGCGGCAGTTAGCCTTGCGATGAGCGGCTTCAAGGGGCCGCCGACCATGCTGGATGGCGGCCATGGATTTTATCATGCGCATCTGAACAAGATCCCGACCGGGTCAGCATCGCCGACCTATCGGATTGGTGAGGACTGGTTGATCGCCGGCATCGCGCTTAAGCCTTATCCGTGCTGCCATTTCATTCACGGCTTCGTCGATTGCGCGCTGGCGCTGCGGTCGAACCTGCAATTTGACCAGATCGAGAGAATCGATTGCCCGTTATCGCCGCGGCTTCACCATCTCGTGTCGGGCCCATCACGGCCAGTCGACGCCTATTCGGCGATGTTCAGTGTCCCCTACGTCGTCGCCCTGGCGCTGGTGACCGGCAGGATCGACCTCGCAGCGTTTCACGATCATCGGGTCGATGACCCGGCGGTGCTGGCGCTGGCTGACCACTGCGTTTGCTCGGTCGATCCGGCGAGTGATTTTCCAATTCATTTCCCCGGCGAAGTCCGAATCACTTTGAAGACCGGCGAAGTCCTGTTCCACCGCGTGGCCACGAGCTTCGGCACGCCCGACCGCCCAATGAGCGTTGCTGATATCGAAGCCAAGTTCATTGCGAACGCGACCCGGGTTATCAGCGTGGAGCATGCGAACAAACTGATACACCGCGTCGGCACCATTGAGTCGGCTGACCATGTGGCCGATCTGATGCGGCTCTGCACCGTTCTGACGGCTTAATCCGGATCGGGAAGAGGATCATGCGCGAGATAAAAATTCTGACACCTGTCGGCATGCTTGGCTACGGCATTCCCGAAGCGCATTTTTGGCGCGGGATTGATGCTGGGGCGGACGCGATCATCATCGATTCAGGTTCGACCGACCCCGGCCCGTACCAGCTCGGCCTCGGCACCATGCTGACCAAGCCCGATGCCTACCGGCGCGATTTGCGCCTGATGCTGGCCGGATGCGCGCGTCGCAACATTCCGCTGTTGATCGGCTCGGCTGGCGGGCCCGGCATTGCCGCCCATGTCGATGCCCTGATCGAAATGATCCAGGAGGTCGCGGGAGAAGAGAGCCGCAAGCTAAAAATCGCCGCGATCTATGGGGATATCCCCGCCGATCTGGTGCGCAAGCGCTTTTCGAATGATCGTATCACGCCCTGCGGGTCGGCACCCGACCTAGCGATGTCGGATATCGACGCTTCGGTGCGGATCGTTGCACAAATGGGCGCAGAGCCGTTCTACAAGGTGCTTTGCGACCACAAGGATATCGACGTGATCGTCGCGGGCCGCGCTTATGATCCCGCGCCGTTTGCGGCGTTCTGCATGCTGCATGGCATTGATCCAGGCGTTTACTGGCACATGGGCAAGATCATGGAGTGCGGCGGCCTGTGCGCCGAGCCGAAAGGTCAAGTGATCCTGGCCACAATCCGCAAAGACAGTTTCGACCTCGAACCGATGAACCCGAACGAGCGCTGCACCATCGCCTCGGTTGCAGCACACACCTTGTACGAAAAGACCCGACCCGATTTGCTCGCCGGCCCTGGCGGCGTTCTCGACCTAACCGCTTCGCGCTATGAGCAGCTCGATGAGCGGCGCGTTCGGGTCAGTGGCAGCGTTTTCCGGCCCTCGCCCATCTATCAGGTCAAACTCGAAGCCGCCGCAATCATCGGCCACCGCTCCATTTTCATCGGCGGCATCCGCGATCCAATTTTAATCGGACAGATCGACGATTTCCTAGGCCGCGTTGCGCAGCGCATGGCCGCGATCCATCCTGCGGTCCGCTCGGGAGAGGCGCAAGTCATTTTCCACGTCTATGGCAAGAATGGCGTGATGGGCGATCTCGAACCGCTCAAGAACGCGGTGCCGCACGAGGTCGGCATTCTCGGCGAAATCACCGCGTCGACCCAAGAGCTGGCCAATGACATTTGTAGCGATGCGAGGATAACGGTCCTGCACGGCCCCTACCCCGGCCAGTTAGCGACCGGCGGCAACTTCGCGATTCCGCTCAACCCACCGGAAAGCCCGATCGGCCCGGTATGCCGCTTCTCGATCTATCACCTGATGGAGGTTGAAACGCCGCTCGAGCTGTTTCCCTCACGCATCCTGGAGCGATGACGCATGGAGATTCTGAGAAACCTTGCAACCGTGATTCGCAGCAAGAACGCCGGGCCGTTCGAGATCACCTTCGACGTCATTTTCGGCGATCAGGAACACTACCAGCGCGTTAAGCGAAGCGGCGTGCTGACGTCAGCTTTGGTCTGCGACCTCTATAAGGTCGATCCGGCGGACATCGTGGCGCTGATGTTTTTTGATCCAGCGCTCGCCTTTAAGTTCACTCTGCGCCGAGGCTGGCCGCAAGGCAGCATCGGCGAACGCGACACGTTCGGTACCCAGCAGCACGCCCCGCTGCTCGATATCGAAATCCCCTGACGCGCTACGTCACCGGCACGTCACCGGTGAGCGATACGAAATCTGCAAAAAACAAAAAACCTAATTTTACATTCTGGGAGAGAAATATGTTCAACAATCGCCGGAAATTGGTCACATCAATCGCGTCGCTGACCAGCGTAACAACCATCGGACTGACCCTCGCTCTGGCGGGAATGACGAGTGTGGCGCGCGCCGGGCAGCCGCTGCCTTACGATTTTCCTGAGCCGCCGCCGAACATCAATGCCGGTATCCTCTATAACCAGTTTTCGAGTGCCGGTAGTTTCTACACGCCCAATGGCACCAAACTCGGCAATAGCCATATCTCGACCGACGTGCCAATCCTTCGCTACGTTCATACATTCAACCCGATAGACGGTGTCGGCTGGGGCGTGCAGATCATCGCACCGGACATCAATTTCCTCGGCAACACCAGGATTGGCGGTGTGCCCCAGTCGGTCAATAGCGGCTTCGCGGAGCCGCAGCTTTCGGCTTTTATTTTTCCATATTCGAATCCCACCGAAGACGAAACCGTCGCCTTGGTCTATCTTCTTAGCCCGCCCGCCGGCGCGTACAATGCAAACCGGACGATCAACGCTGCCACTAATAACATCGTCAACAATGTTGAAGCCCAATACACCCACATCGTGTTCGGCAAGCCCAATGGAAAACGCCTTGATTTCCAGATCGCGCTCGACGCTTATTTCTACAGCGTCAACGGTGACGGACCATCAATCGGACCGTTCGCCACCCACATCCATACGCAGCCCGCAGGCCAGGTTCTCATAAACTTGCCCTATTTTTATCATCCGCAGACCGACGCCTATGTGGGTCTTACCTTCGAGCAAACGATTGGGGGCAAGGGCTACCTGACCTCGAAAGCCTTCCAGTCCGTTACCGGGATCCACAGCATCGATACCGGGAGCCGCAACGATGTCACTACGGTTGGCGTTGAAACCGGAAGCTTCCTGGCCCCGACCGTCTTCGCCCTGGCGGAGCTGCAAACCACCGTGCGGGTTCGCGGTGGCTTCAAGAACAATGTGATTTTCCAGATCGAGTTCGGCAAGGTGTTCTAGGGCAACATCCGATCAAATGGACTCATTTAATCGGATAAAGTTGCCCGCCCACAATAAAGTTAGAGCATTGTTCGTGAGCCAAAGCGAACGGAAAACG